>JAJFJH010000309.1 GCA_021774155.1 Nitrosomonas sp. | reverse complement strand
CATTTAGATTCAATATTCAATTCGCCGCTTGGCGGTTGATAATCATCTGAGTTGCTCATTTCATTAAGTCGAGAACGCTTCCTCCCATTCTTAAAATCTTGCTTCTTTTCATCATAACTGGGCACTAACGGATTGGTACTCCTGGCCGCATTAATCAATTCAACTGTTTGAAACCGAGTAACAGGCAAAAGAATTAACCCATTTAAACCTTCTTCGCACTCGAATACTAATGTATGCAATAAATATCCAAATAGATCTTTCATCGAATCAGTACAAATGCCATCTTGGACATACTGCTCAGCAATTTCTAATAAATCATATATCGCGTTTAGTCGCTTATCTCCTACACACTGCTTAACTACAAGATATTCGGCAATACTTTTAGAGTCACGCGTTAATTCAGAATTTTCCTGGAAAATGACATCTATGAATTGCTCCACCACGTTTGCTAATTCAGAGTGTTGCAGATGCTTCTCGAGCTTGAGAATTAATTTTTGATGACAATCTGACGGCTTAGCATTCAATTATTTATTTACCTGAATATTAGGTCTGGGTTCAAATCGCCAACACAGAGGGCAAATCCCCTACACCAACCAACCCCGTATCTACTCGCTACTCATGAAAGTAACAACTAGGATTAATACTAACCTTTCGAAGCCACTTCGTCGAACTTCATAAACATCGCACTAAGTAAAAGCCACTCTACTACGTCTCACCCGACTGATAACAGAACATAATTAGTCTGTAATCAACACCCAATTCAACAACGTTTAAATTCTTGCTGGAACGGCAAATGAATGTTGCGTAAAATAGTTGCGTCCAAATTCATTTTATTTTTTCTTCAACTGGTTAGCGCCAAATAATTATAATTTAAGGAACATTATGCATCACTTACGTTGTTCCCTTGTCTTTCTGCTTTGTTTAATCTCAATAACAGCACAGGCAACAGCTACCGATAGCCTTAATGCATTTATTAAAGATGCACGCACGGTACAAGCCGAATTCTCGCAAACGTTGCTCGATAAAAGTGCGCAAGTCATACAAGAATCTACCGGTACGATGCTGTTTGAGCGTCCAGGCAAATTTCGTTGGATTTACAAGACGCCTTATGAGCAGTTGATTGTCGGAGATGGCGAAAAAGTTTGGTTCTATGACGAAGATCTAAACCAAGTTACCGTGCGTCAGCTTGATATCGCCATTGGCAGCAGTCCAGCCGCATTATTAGCTGGGAACAGTGCGATTGAAGAGAATTTTGAAATTGCTGAGCTTGGTTTACAAAACCAGATTGAATGGTTGGAAGCTATCCCAAAAACATCAGAGAGTTCGTTTGAATTCATTCAGCTGGGTTTCTCTCCAGATGGCACGTTGCAGCTAATGGTGCTGCGTGATACTTTTGGCCAGACCACCCTGCTCACCTTCACCGAACTGAAACAAAACATCAATTTGCCTGCGGATACTTTTACTTTCGCTCCACCCGATGATGCGGACGTCATCAGTGACTGACCTGTTTGCACAAAACCAACCGGCTAGCCCTCTGGCCGAACAACTGCGCCCCAAAAAACTGGATGACATCATCGGCCAGACCCACTTGCTGGGCGCAGGAAAGCCGTTACGCTTAGCGTTTGAATCTGGCAAACCGCATTCGATGATTTTATGGGGACCGCCCGGCACTGGAAAAACCACACTGGCGCGACTCATGTCGGCTGAGTTTGATACTGAATTCATCGCCTTGTCTGCTGTGTTGTCCGGCGTCAAAGATATTCGCCAAGCCATAGAACAAGCGCAACTTTTACTACAGCAATCTGGCCGTCACACCATTTTGTTTGTTGATGAAGTGCACCGTTTTAACAAATCGCAACAAGATGCTTTTCTTCCCTATGTTGAACAAGGACTGGTCACCTTTGTTGGCGCGACAACTGAAAATCCCTCATTTGAAGTCAATAGCGCACTGCTATCTCGTGCACAGGTTTATGTTCTCTCGTCTTTATCTGAAGAGGAATTGGGCAAATTATTCCTGCGTGCAAAAACATTCACGTTGCAATCCCTTAGCTTTGATGAGGATGCTAAGCAGTCACTGATAGAATTTGCTGATGGTGATGCACGACGTCTGTTGAACTTACTAGAACAAATAAAAAACGCCGCTGAGATTGCAGGGATTTCAAATATTGGTATTGATTTTGTGCGTAACTCACTGTCCCGCAACAACCGCAGCTTTGATAAAGGCGGTGATGAGTTTTATGAGCAAATCTCGGCGCTACATAAATCCGTACGTGGCTCTTCACCGGATGCCGCACTTTATTGGATGTGCCGTATGCTCGATGGCGGTGCTGATCCTTTGTACATTGGGCGACGACTGGTACGCATGGCGATTGAAGACATTGGCATTGCAGATCCCCGTGCGCTACGTATGACACTGGATGCCTGCGAGACTTATGAGCGTTTGGGTAGCCCGGAAGGCGAGCTTGCTTTCGCACAAACCACCCTTTATCTTGCCTGCGCGCCGAAGAGTAACGCCGCTTATATGGCTTATAATAAGGCGCGGTCTTTTATTTCACGTGACAAATCGCGTGATGTGCCTAATCATTTACGCAATGCGCCCACGCAACTGATGAAAGACATCGGTTTCGGGCATGAATATCGCTATGCACATGACTGCCCCAATGCCTACGCAGCGGGAGAAAATTATTTTCCGGAAGACATGCCAGAGACGCATTTTTATGAACCAACTGCTTACGGGCTGGAAAAGAAAATTACGGAAAAACTAGACTACTTGCATGAGCTTGATGAGCAAGCCAAGAAAACGAATTAAACGATAAACCCCACAAAGTTATTTTGGAGTTAGCATGTTAGAAATACAGCAATTACGCAACGACCTGGAAAATGTCAGTAAAACTCTGGCAAAACGAGACTTTGCTTTCCCTGTCGACGCTTTTAATTCCCTTGAGGCCGAGCGTAAAACAATTCAGACAATCACTCAAGAGTTACAAGCCAAACGTAATACAGTTTCTAAACAGATTGGTCATGCTAAAAGCAAAGGCGAAGACGTGTCGAGCATTCTTGCTGAAATCGCCAACCTAGGTGATGAGCTAAAACAAGCCGAAGCTCAGCTAGAACAAATTCAAATTAAAATGCAGCACATGTTGCTGGAAGTGCCCAACCTACCCCATGACAGCGTACCAGAAGGCAAAGGCGAAGAAGACAATGTAGAAATACGTCGTTGGGGAACACCACGCAACTTTGATTTTGAGATAAAAGATCACGTCAGTGTGGGTGAAGAATTGGGTCTATTGGATTTTGAAACCGCCGTCAAACTCAGTGGTTCACGGTTTAATGTGATGACCGGCGCACTCGCCCGCTTACACCGCGCATTGGCACAACTCATGTTGGACACGCACACACAGGAAAATGGTTACACCGAAGTCTATGTTCCCTATTTAATCAATAGCGACAGCCTGCGTGGCACGGGACAACTCCCCAAATTTGAAGAAGACCTGTTTGCTGTTTATGCAGGCGGCCATGAAGACAAAGCACCCAATTTTCATTTAATCCCCACCGCAGAAGTCCCCATCACCAACATGGTGCGTAACGAGATCGTGCCACTCGAACAGCTCCCGATGAAATATGTCGCACATACACCCTGCTTTCGTTCCGAAGCCGGCAGCTACGGCAAAGACACCCGTGGGCTCATCCGTCAACACCAGTTTGATAAAGTGGAGCTGGTACACATCGTCCACCCTGAGCAGTCTTACGATGCGCTGGAACAACTCATCAGCCATGCTGAAATGATTCTACAAAAACTGGAATTACCTTATCGCGTCATGACACTATGCACCGGCGACATGGGCTTTTCTGCAACTAAAACCTACGACATCGAGGTTTGGCTACCCGCGCAAAACACCTACCGTGAGATTTCCTCATGCAGTAACTGTGAAGCCTTCCAAGCACGACGTATGCAAGCACGGTTCCGCAACTCGAAAGGAAAACCGGAACTATTACATACTTTGAATGGTTCAGGATTGGCAGTCGGCAGAACCCTGGTCGCTATTTTGGAGAATTGTCAGAATAAAGATGGCAGTGTGTCTATTCCGACGATGTTGCAGCCTTATATGGGCGGGATTGAGAAACTGAGTATACTGTGAACTGCTTATTGTTATTAGAAATCCGATTCACTGCAAGTGCGTACATAAAGGTTCAGCCGACTAGGACGTAATCGGTTTCATGCAGCGCCATATTTTTCAGTTTGAAGAATTCAATATCTCTGAAAAGCTAACTATATCCTAAAGCATTAAGTTGAAGGAGTACTAGTAGGCATGTTAAAAAAGTCTCGTCATTAAAATCCAATGACAATTTCAAAGTCTTTTTCTCTGTCTTGCCACATGCATTTTTATCTAATATGTACGCACCAGATGAACCGTTTAATCGATAATAAAGCTACACTGTGGAATTTTTCATTACGCTACTATCGGTACTATTAACTTGGCAGCACCCATCAAAGACTATACGCTGGCAAATGAAATTTTTTGCAACAGAGCCACTTTTACACACGCTATAATACCCAAAGTATTTGTTATAAGGTACTTGGTGTAGAAAAGATTCAGTTTTCAATTAATTAAGAAGGGCTTAATCATATGGAATCTAAAAATATATTAGTCACCACAGATTTCTCTGAAGTGTCATTTGCTGCATTAAATTATGCTGCAAAAATGCAAGGAAATCAGATCACGATATTGAGTATTGTGCAAACTGGAGAGGTGCCACCTGGCTTACTAAAACAAATGCCAAACCCCACTGCTGTTCAGGAGTATCGCGAAGGTGTTCTGAAGCAAACTAAAGACAAACTCGAATCTATCGCGAAAAAATATTTTTCCGATATGAATGTGCGCTCCGAAGTCATCATTGGTGCCGAAGATCCTGCAGAAGAAATATGCAAATATGCAAATGATAATGTTGTAGATACTATTGTAATGGCAGGGCAAGGTCGAAATGCACTTGGTAATTTTTTTATTGGTAGTACAGTGCAAAAAGTTTTAAGAATGACTAAGCACCCAGTATTAATAGTACCGAAAAATTCATAGTAAGCAATTGTAAAAACCGATCAAAGCGTTTTTCTAGAATATTATCTAATCGGTTCGAACTAGCCGTTCAATGGCATAATTTCATTATCTGGAGTTTTATCGACTTATGCCTGCAAAAATAATACTTCACTGATAATACATTGTCCAAATATTCTATGATTCGACGATACTCGTCGCTCGACTCATGCGTTTCATTCGCATGCATTCATGGTGGACTGAAGTTTACTATTAACAACATATAAGAGTTTCATAATTACTATGATCTTTTGTATAAAGTTTTCTTGCTATTGCTATTGCTATTTTCAAGCAGGTGTTATCGTAAAAAACAACCATGAAACTTATTTATAATATACAAAGGAATATAAATGCTGATATTGAATGCAAAAGTGACACATGCAGATTCAATCTTTGCCCAATTGGTACTGCCTTATGAGTTACGCGAGAATAGTCGATTACGTACCGCGCTAGCTTCGGGAGAAGAAGTTGCCATTTTTACTCAACGAGGTACTGTTTTACGTAACAATGATTTGCTTAGTAGCGACGATGGTCGGGTTGTACAGATTATTTCCGCAGAAGAGCCAACTTACCGCATAACCTGTAGTACACCACACCAACTTTTGCGTTGCACATTTCATCTAGGGAATCGCCATACTATGACGCAGGTGGCGGACGGTTTTTTACGTATTTGTCAAGACAGTGTATTGAAAGAAATGCTTGAAGGGCTGGGTGCGACAGTGATTGAAGAAAATGCACAATTTGAACCGGAGTCTGGTGCTTATAGTGGCGGCGGACATCATCATGGTGATGATGATCATGGCCACAGTCATGCACACGGACCGCTTGCACCGATACCGACAGGTCAGAAGATACACCGAGCGGCAAGCACAAAAAAACCCTAATTAAAAACAATATACTGTTTTTCTAAGTATTTCCGGGATTGAAGAATGACAGCGTATCCAGTAGATTCAATCGCAAAAATACTTTATGAGTAATCATTATTCATTAGTCTTGCGGTTTACCAATGATGGTTCCCAGGAAACCATCAATTGCACCTCAAACATGGTTCGTAGCAATTAAGTGTTCACAATCCAATCACAATTTTATTGAGACAAACAAGAATGAAAATATCACAATTAAATGCGCATAATTTTCTGTCTTTTTTTGCGATTTTATTGGCCCTGAATCCGGTTAATGCTGCAGAACCCAATAGCATTTTACGCATTGTTACAACCGTACCGCCTATTACTAATATTGTAGAAAATGTCGGTGGCGCAAATGTAGATGTAGTAGGAATTGTGCCTAATGGAATCGATTCACATACCTTCGAACCAGTACCAGCGGATGCAAAAATTTTGGCCGATGCGGATATTATTATTGTTAATGGTTTGGACCTTGAATTACCTACAATAAAATTGGCTGAAAAAGTTAAAAAGTCCGGCACTCCAATTATACATTTGGGCAATAGCACATTAAAAAAAGAAGAATGGCAATATGATTTCAGTTTTCCACGTGAACATGGTCACCCCAACCCCCATCTCTGGCCCAATATTGCTTTGACAATGAGATATGTTGAAATTATCCGTGATAGTTTGGTTGAATTCGACTCGCGACACAAAAAGTCATATATGGCTAATACTTCAACTTATCTGACCAAATTGAAACAATTAGATGAAGCAATTTTTTCCTGCGTCAAAACTATTCCAGAGAAAAACCGAAAACTGATTACTTATCATGATTCATTTGCTTATTTTGCGCCACGCTATGGCATGCAAGTCGTAGCAGCGATTCAACCGGCAAACTTTACCGAGCCTGGTCCTCGGGAAATCATACGTGTCATTGAACAAATTAAAAAAGAAAAAATTCCAGCTATTTTTGGATCAGAAGTTTTTCCCAGCAAAGTAATGGAGCAAATTGCCCGTGAGTCGGGTGCAAAATTTATTGATGAACTTTCAGATGACGAACTACCTGCAAAGCCCAATAATTCTTTTATTGGCATGATGGTTAATAATATGGTCATCATGTCAGACGCGTTAGGAGGTGACCCTAATTGCGTGGTCAATGTAGATACTAGCAACCTTGCCCATTGAAATGGGATGAATTCAGCAATTAGATTGATCGATGTTACAGCCGGTTATGAAAGTACTGTCGTATTTACTCATTTATCACTTGAAATCCATTCGGGTCAATTTGCCGGCATTGTAGGACCCACAGGTTGTGGCAAAACAACGTTACTTAAAACTATTTTAGGCACACATGCAGTATTCTCCGGTAGCGTCTTGTTAAACGGACAACCAGTGAATAATGTACGCAACAAAAAAATTGGTTATGTTCCTCAGCTGGAAAGTGTTGACTGGAGCTTTCCGGTCACTGTAGAAGAAGTCATCATGATGGGACTGTATGCTGGTAAACGCCTCTTGCCATGGCAAAGCAAGGAAGAACGAGAACGTGTCCATGATTTGGCTGAGAAACTGGGTATTTATAATTGTTTGCATCAGCATATCGCCTATATTTCAGGGGGTCAGCGTCAGCGTACATTTCTTGCACGCGCATTAATAAATAACCCGCAATTTTTAGTACTGGATGAACCGACGTCTGGTGTCGATATCAAAACCCAACACGAAGTCTTGCATCTTCTAGGTGACATTAATAGTCAAGGCATGACAATTTTGCTAACCACTCATGATCTCAACGCGGTTGCTTCTCACCTTCCCTGGGTAATCTGTTTCAATAATGGCGTCGTCGCAGAAGGTCATCCACGCGATATTTTTACCAATGAAATTCTCGCTGAAACATATGGCAGCGATATCATCATCATCAAGCATGGCGACTATTATTTGATCGCCAATAGTACGCCATTAAATCTATCACACGCTGCATATCAACAAATGCAATTTTTTCTTGAACCGCTAAATTATTCATTTTTCAGGCATGGCCTACTTGCCGCAGTCATGGTAGGTGCCTTGTGTGGTTTAATTGGTGTACATGTTGTGCTGCGTGGCATGAGTTATGTTGGGCATGGCTTGTCACACGCTGCATTTGGCGGCGCAGTCGTTGGATTTGTACTCAACTTTAATTTTTATGTTGGGGCCGGTGCTATGGGTTTTCTTGCAGCACTTTTAATTAATCAAATGACAAAAAACAGAAAGATTAAATCTGATGCCGCCATCGGTATTGTTACGACGGCCATGTTTGCCTTGGGTATTGTTATTATTAGTCAGCAGCGTACATTAAATCGAAGTCTCGATGCAGCTTTGTTTGGCAATATTTTAGGTATTACTGGTTTCGACTTAATGGTCATCGGATTGGTTACTACAGCGACTTTGATCATGATGTTTTTCATGTACAGACCTTTACTGTTTACGACCTTTGATAACGAGGCTGCACAGGTTTTTGGTATTAAAACAGAAATTGTACAATTGTTATTTGCGCTGCTACTTACATTGTCCATTATCGTATCCATGAACATCGTTGGTGTAACAATGATAGCAGCTGCTTTAATAATGCCTGCGATGACCGCGCGTATGATGACCGATAATTTTAGTACGATGCAAATTTACTCTATCGCCATTGGCATCTTTATTGGGACTGGCGGTATGTATTTAAGCTATTTTCTTAATGTGTCTTCGGGCGCGACAATTGTATTGTTTGGCGCATTGATATTCTGTTTATCAGTTTTGATTAAAAACATTCGAGAAAAAAATATACTGCGCGCTAACCTTCATCGCCATGGTAATTTAATCCATTCCCATCCACGTAACAATAAGCACCACACACGTAACAACTTTGATGAAACCGTCAACAAAAAAAATAAAGTGGGTTTCCCCAACAGCCATAGAAATATTGATAACTGACACTTCTGAAATGTTTTGCAGATTTATTATTTACTTTCAATAATTATGTAGCTATATTCAACAAAGGACACGAACAAATTCAATAAATTTTGGAGCTTAGGAGGTTCGGTTGCCTGAGCAATTTTAAATTGCGACTGCTGGTTCTGCTTCACCGTAATCATGTTTGCATCAATAGAGGCTGTTGATTAATGGTTTTTCAGTTGACTGAATTAAAGTGGTGTGTTTTTTCTATCATCATAAATTAAAGGGGATTCATGAATGAAGACAAATATTGAAGGGGTGCACCACAAATACCGTCCGGATCGATGCGATTTTTTAAGTAAGTTGCAATATTTTTATCAGTGCAATAGACCAACAGAAGCCTGCTCCATGCTTGCTTTTGTAATGGTTTTACTTATTATAGCCACAGTGTTAATGCCCAATGCCCATGCGGACTCTTTTAAAGTTAGCGAGTTCAAGGCCAACCCCAGCCATGATGAAACAGGTGGTGTCGGTGATAGAGAAAAACTTGACTGGTGGCGCCAAGGCAATGACTTTGAAGCCAGCCATGCCAAAATAGGTGACGTAAAAGTAGGCTTTGATAAGTTTAAATTCAAGATGGAGTTGGATGAGCACCGATGGTTAACTCTGGGAGCTGGATATCGTGGTTCGGGTGTGTGGGCGCAAAATGCACAGAACAATTACCGGGACAGTTACAGCAACGACAATGCCCGTATCTATGTTAATGGTCAGATTCATCGCTATATCAAGTTTGAATTTAACACCGAATGTTTCTGGTGTAATAACACACATAAAGGTGATGATCCGAAAATTCTATTTACTGTGCTTGATGCTGTCGGTAAATTTGAATATAACCGATATGTCAATGTATGGGGCGGACGGATGCTAGTACCTACGGAACGCGGAGAATTAAGTGGTCCCTATTATCAAGCAACACACGATCCATTCAAAACACCTTTCTTTCCGAGTGATTTCAGCACCAAGTTTGGTGCCGGCGGTGCAGGACGCTATGGACGTGATAATGGTGGCACTATTTGGGGTAGCCTTGAACCTGGCTTTATAAAAGGCACTCTAGGTTACGCTGGCGGCATATACAGAGGACTGTCTTCAAAAAATAATGTGGGCCCCAACCAGGAAGACAACGTTATGTGGGCTGGACGGTTAACTTATAATTTTCTTAACCCTGAGAATAACCCAGGTTACTATACCAGCAGCACATACTATGGCACCGCTGGCGATATTCTTGCGCTTGCCTTCGGTTTTTCATACCAAAAAGACGGTGCCGGCTCATTCGCTAGTCGCAGCGATTTTCTTGGTCTGGTAACAGATGTATTGTTTGAAAAAGTACTTCCAGAAAAAATGGGTGTAGTTACAGTCAATGCAGAGTACAAGAAATTTTATGCAGACTACAATACAAGGGCTTTCGCTGACACGGATTGTTTTTGCGTATTTGATGGACAGTCATGGACTGTTACTGGGCTCTATTTATTTCCCACAAAAATTGGAATTGGTCAATTCCAACCTTATGGCAGATACACCAGCGTGCAACCTGATAACAGTAGTGATCGCGAAGAAGTTGAAGGCGGTGTAAATTATGTTATTGACGGCTTTAATGCACGTGTGTCTGCGTATTACCAGTACGGTGATTTATTCACGAAAGGCTTGAATTATGCACCTAGCGCATTCGGCGAAAAAGTCAATGTATTTAAGCTGTCATTCCAGATACAGATTTAGAAACAAATAGCGCTTTCAAGAAGTATTCCTTCTTAAAACTTAGTCCATTAATAATTCTTTATTAATGGACTAATGATTAAGTTTGCGCTTAAAGAATATCCGATTTCTTGTAACCTATAGTGTGCATCTTTGCAGTAAGAAAAACTCGAAAAAGATCTTACAATAAATTACATAACTTTTTGTATCGCATCTGTTTACTTTGTTAAATATTGGGTGTACCGTTTCCCTCAATGGATTAGATCCTAACGGAACAAATGCTGGCAAGATGTAACAAACGAGTGTAATTTAATTACGAAAACTCACCCATTCACTAAATAATAACGCCATTGATGCCTATGTATTCCAGTATACAAAAAAAAGAACGGTCCGAGCAAAATATACCTACTTATCCGCTTAATAAGGTAAGCCAAAGTCATTTGTCACAAAATCAAGAACTCAACAATAAAGAAAGAGAACAAAACAAACCCATATTATCAACGATAGATAAAAAGCCTGACGCAAGTATTTCATTAACATTTAGAAAAGAAGAAGGAAAATGCAGATTAGTTTCGCGTGATCATTTTGGTCAATTATACGTACAGAAACCTTTTTATCCTGAAGGCCCAGAAGTATGTCATGTTGTGATTGTTCATCCCCCTGGTGGTGTTGTCGGCGGCGACAAACTTGCACTTGCTAGCCATGTCAGTGCTGCTGCAAATGTACAAATAACAACGCCCGGCGCAGCAAAATGGTACAAGGCAAACGGCCATGTTTCATATCAAAATGTGCAACTGAATGTGGAAACAGGTGGCACTCTGGAGTGGTTGCCGCAAGAAACAATTTTTTTTGATAATGCGCAGGTGGAACTTGATCACAACGTAGCTTTAGCAATAGATTCAACTTATATCGGCTGTGAAATTTTCTGTTTTGGCCGCACCGCTTTTGGCGAGTCTTTTAATGGCGGAAGAATCAGACAACAGGTTAATATACGTCGCGATAATCAATTGATTTGGCACGAACAACTCAATTTAGTCGGTGGCGGTGTGGCCATGAAAAGCCCGCTTGTATTAGCCGACAAAACAGTTTGTGCAACACTGATTGCAGTGAGTGATACGACACATACGAATGATCTAATAAACTCACTTCGTGAGGATGCAAGTACGGTAGCAAATGGCTCGGGTCATCTGGGTGTTTCACAAGTAAAATCAGTTTTGGTAGCGCGTTACCTGGGAGACTCCAGCGAAGTTGCACGCAAAGTAATGATGAAGATATGGGGCCGTTTACGGCCAGCCATACTTGGTCGTAAAGCAGAAGTCCCACGTATGTGGAATACATAAAGAAGACCGGCAAGTTGACAATCACAGTATCTGTTTTTATCAAGCTGTACTAATTATTTATCACTGAGGAGAAAACTATGGATCTAACCCCTAGAGAAAAAGATAAACTTCAAGTATTTACTGCAGGGTTGCTTGCGGAAAGACGTAAGGCACGCGGTGTGAAACTTAACTATCCAGAAGCAATTGCGCTGATTACTTGTGCTGTGCTGGAAGGTGCGCGCGATGGGCGTACAGTAGCAGAGATGATGTCTGAAGGTGCACGCATTCTAACGCGTGCGGATGTCATGGATGGCGTTGCAGAAATGATTCACGATATTCAGGTGGAAGCAACCTTTCCGGATGGCACTAAATTGGTAACTGTTCACAATCCTATTCCCTAATATCCTACAAGGAGATTATTATCATGATTCCTGGAGAAAGCATTATTGAGACCGGCGAGATTGAATTGAATGTCGGACGCGCGACTAAAACCGTAAAGGTTACCAATGCAGGTGACCGGCCTGTTCAGATTGGATCACATTTTCATTTCTTTGAAGTAAATTCAGCATTAAATTTTGAGCGTCAAGAGGCCTACGGTATGCGGTTGAATATTATGGCAGGAACAGCGGTTCGTTTTGAACCAGGTCAAGAGCGTACAGTTGAATTGGTCGATTTCGCAGGAGACAGAATTGTTTTTGGTTTTAACCAAAAAGTAATGGGCTCACTCAGCTAATCAGTTAGCAAGACAAAAATTATAAGGGGTACGATATGAGTTTTAAAATTTCTCGTCAGGCATATGCTGAAATGATGGGGCCGACAACTGGAGACAGAATCCGTTTGGCTGACACTGAACTTTTTATTGAAATTGAAAAAGACTACACAACTTATGGTGAAGAAGTAAAATTTGGCGGTGGTAAAGTAATTCGAGACGGCATGGGGCAATCTCAACGAAACCATGCGGATGTGATGGATACAGTGATTACCAATGCAACCATAATTGATCATTGGGGAATTGTTAAAGCTGATATCGGTATTAAAAATGGCAAGATAGCTGATATCGGTAAAGCTGGCAACCCGGATACGCAACCGAATGTAACTATGGCGATAGGGGCTGCTACCGAAGCTATTGCTGGTGAAGGCATGATTGTTACAGCGGGTGGTTTAGATGTACATATTCATTTCATCTGCCCTCAACAAGAAGAAGACGCCATGATGAACGGTATTACCACCATGTTGGGCGGGGGCACCGGGCCTGCAGCGGGCACTAATGCAACCACCTGTACACCTGGGCCATGGCATATTCAATCCATGCTTCGCGCTTCTGACGGCATGGTTATGAATACCGGTTTCTTTGGAAAAGGAAATGTCAGTGTACCCAAGCCAAATGAAGAACAAGTATTGGCAGGCGCATGCGGATTGAAATTGCATGAAGACTGGGGCACGACATTCGGTGCAATTGATAACTGCCTGTCAGTTGCCGACAAAATGGATGTGCAGGTCGCCATTCATACCGATACGATTAATGAGGGCGGTTATCTTGAAAACACGATCAAAGCTTTCAAAGATAGAACGATTCATACATTCCACACAGAAGGCGCCGGTGGCGGACACGCACCCGACATTATGAAGGTGGTTGAACTTGAGAACGTATTGCCGTCCTCGACCAATCCGACACGCCCTTACACACGCAACACACTGGATGAGCATCTGGATATGCTCATGGTTTGTCATCATTTGAGTGCGAAAATCCCGGAGGACGTTGCGTTTGCAGAGTCACGGATTCGTAAAGAAACTATTGCGGCAGAGGACATTTTGCATGATATCGGTGCCATTTCTATGATGGCTTCAGATTCACAAGCCATGGGGCGTATTGGTGAAGTCGTTACACGTACTTGGCAAACGGCCCATAAAATGAAAGTGCAACGCGGTGCACTACCAGAAGACTCTGCAAGGAATGATAATTTCAGAGTCAAGCGGTATATCGCAAAATATACCATTAACCCAGCAATAACTCATGGTATTTCACATGCGGTGGGATCAATTGAGATCGGCAAATATGCTGATCTGGTTCTCTGGAGACCAGCGCATTTTGGCGCTAAACCATCAGTAATTCTAAAGGGCGGTATGATTACAGCTGCGCTTATGGGTGATCCAAATGCATCAATTCCAACGCCACAGCCCGTGCACTATCGGTATATGTTTGGCGCCTATGGGTCGGCGCTGAAAAACACTTGTTATACTTTTGTTTCACAAGCGTCCTTGGCGGCAGGTTTGGTCGAGCAACTTAAGGCTGATAAACCTCTGATAGCAGTTAAAAATACGCGCAATCTGCGTAAAAAAGACATGATTCATAACAGTGCGACGCCTAAAATGGAAATTGATCCTGAGACATATGAAGTACGAGCCGACGGAGAATTACTAACCTGCGAACCTGCTGAAACGCTGCCATTGGCACAACGGTACTTTTTATTTTAATGCGTTAAATTTTTCTTAATTGCATCAGCTTGACAGTAAAAGGATATTCTACAATTTATCCTTTTACTGTTAATGCTGCAACTAGTAATGTATCGAGAACCGTATTGAGCCAAGTCATACGATAG
This sequence comes from Nitrosomonas sp., assembly GCA_021774155.1. Taxonomy (GTDB): domain Bacteria; phylum Pseudomonadota; class Gammaproteobacteria; order Burkholderiales; family Nitrosomonadaceae; genus Nitrosomonas. The sequence goes on along the minus strand of JAJFJH010000309.1, from coordinate 244 downwards.
AAAACATATAACTTTCTTGTCCTAACTGGTAGTAGTAACCTGTGGACGAGATATCTTTTAGACGAGCCTGTACTAATCTAATCACTTGGTTCATCCGCTGCAATTCTTGTTAATTATTTCGATAGAAAAATTCAAAAAGGTTCTGAAAAAAAATGGCAAGTGAAAAACAAAACATTGAATTACTCCGTTTGCTCCACTTAGCAAGCCCATCGCTACCGATTGGCGCATATAGTTATTCACAAGG
>JAJFJH010000308.1 GCA_021774155.1 Nitrosomonas sp. | reverse complement strand
TGTGCGTTCGTCAGGGTCGTTTTCGCGATCTGGGTGCAACGCACTGGCGAGTTGACGAAATACCTTGCGTAGAGAGGTGTCTGCCTCCTGTTGGGCGGTTTCGGCTTTACGTTGGGCTGCAGTAGGTTTCTTCTTTTTGCGCGCCTTTTTCTGTTGCTGCATTTCTTGTGATGAGGTATCTTTTTATGCACGACGACCCAGCTTTCTTGGTTGGTCAGAATTTCTCCGTAGCCTTCATATGCCAATTCCTCACTGGCCCAATAGAGAACGATGATTTTCATAAGGGTTTGCTTCAATTTCCTGGCTATGAAATTCTTTGGGTGTGCTCACCAGAACAGCTTGCTTCGCTACTCGCTTAAGTTCGTCTAAAAATTTTACCCCGTCTGTTTTTGTAAAATGTTCAAGTATATCGACAGCAAGCACAAAATCGTAGGTGTTGTCGTCTATACCAGGTAAAAGATCAAGTGCGTCACCCGTTATAATAAATTTTCTCCGCGCACCCTGCACCTATCCCCGCAGCAAGACTGCGGGGTATTACGGCGCAAAAAACCAAAAGCGACGCGCTACGCTGACTTCAAAAACAAAAACTACAATGTTCCCCGTGGCAAGACCACGGGGAATCGCAAGTTTAAATTAATAGACTAAAATTGTGCTGGTTATATAATAGGGCATTTCTAAAACTCAGGGTTTATCCAAATCCAGGAAGCCGGAAAAAATTTTGTAGCTCAGCATGTAGTTGATATGTAAGAAAGAAATTTTTTTCGCAAAACAGTAGTTGGGATGAAATCTGGATTTTTAAAAGTGCCGTGGTGTAACACTGCTAGCCAATATTGCACCAATCTTTGGAATTTAAACGCCGAACTGTTTTGAATTGAACGTGCTCGCCGACCGGAGCCGCAGTTATTCTGCGGCGTAGCAAGCATGTGCGCTCAATTCAGAACAGGACAAGTTAAAAACCAGAAAATTAAGTGCTCGGTACAAACTGTATTTTAAACAATCTTCCAAAGATCAGTAAACATATGGGTTACAGACCGAAATTTAATGTACTGGTGCAATATTGAAGCTAGTACCCCGTCTACTTGTTATTTACAGATACACTTGACTCAGTGCCTGGCAGGAACAAAAATTTATCACTAAGAAATAAAAGTTGCAGCCTCTACTGAGCGGAAAGAAGATTTTGTGAATTTGAATAAATTACCCCGCCGCAAGTAGCGGGTATTTGCTATGCACTCATTAGCCTGCTGGTTTTCAACCAGCCTTCACACAAGGGAACGAGGCACTAAACTCACAGAAATTTAACCACATTATTGTCTTTTAGCTTTCACCCGCTTTCAGCCTATCAGTAATCCCCAGCTCATCGTCACTCGAGAAAAAATAAGGATAATATGATCTCTCTTCGCCATGTTTTTCCATTAACCCACCAAGTTTTTTAATTTGCTCTGCCATATATGCAAGGTCTAGCGTGAGTAGTACAGCGGGCGCACAAACTCGCGTACATGTTCTTTCTTTTTCCACTTCTTGAAAACCAAGCATTCTCTTGTAAAATCTGCTGTGCCGGGGATTAACTTCTGCCACCCAAGAAGTGCAACCGTGAATGTTGTGTGCATAGATATAAGCTATATGTAGTAGTGCCGCAAGAACCCGCTTGGGCGCGTTGTCATCAATTGCCAATCTAGACGGCTCTGATATTCTTCTTCTTTGCAAGCGAAGATTCTCAAGCTTGTCTCCAAAATTCTCATCAGCTGGCAATTTAGTATCTTTGTCATCGAGACAAAGTGTTAAAGTACCAACGACATTTCCTTCAGTTTCAGCTATTAAAGTGATTCGGTTTGGGTCTGTCTTAACACGCTCATCTACAGAGTACCCTCTCCATGAATACTTCTTGTTGACCAACAATGAGGCTTTTTCACGTTTCTTCTCTGAGTTAACCAATCGAATATTAAATATCTGTTGATCAATAAATTGCTCAGGACCAACGTCAGAATTTGATTCCCCGAGACCTAGATCTTTCAGACTGTATGGAGAGTCGAAGGAAATTATTGCATCATCTTGTTGATACATAGATGCAATTGCATGGTTATTTGTAGAGAGATTATGTTCTATAGAGGATGTGTTCATTGGCATTAGGTTTTATCCATAAATAATAAAAAAGGCAGCTTCGCATTTATCAATCTGATAGGATGCGAAGCTGCCTCTGAGGATTTGTTTTAAGTGGCGCGCGTATACTTTCATAGAAAAAGTCTATCGCTCGGTAGGCATTGCGTGCATAGATGCAAGAACCCAGTCGGATTAATTTGTAAATCGACAAAACAGATACTATAACTATAGCCAGTACGTTCAAGGGCGTACCCCTGCTTTTCTCTCGCATCTAGCACCTTAAGCATTAGAGCAAGAGGACTTAAAAAAGTAATAAAGTGTAGGTTCATTTTGCGGTGCATAGCGCCCATTATGGAAAACAGGCAAATAATCTTAGCGCTAGGCCAAGACCGAATAAGATGCGTTCTTGCAGCCCTTAACTGCACATACTCTCTGAGCTGTATTTGCATCAGCATTTTGTTTCAACAACCAAACCCCTCCTTAAGCTGAGAGATTTTCACGAGATTGTGACTTTTCTCACAAAAGTTTTATTGATACATGCGTATACTGCGGCGTTGGACAGCATTCACATAAAACATAAACTTTAATCATCTCTTAATCTCTAAAACGTCAAGGTTCTGGAGAAGCGGGGTTTAACACAACTTATTAAGCAATTTTCATGCCATTATTTTTTAACCGGACAATCAATTAGTTAAGATATCCTCCTAGTGACAAACAACCTATTAATTGTTGTTAATTAACAATATCAAACAGGCAAACAGACATAACTAATTGTTTAATATCAGTAATTATTGTCTCTGCAAAGAGACAATAATTACTGATATGAGCCTAGATTTTCCGTTAGAAAAAATTTTGATGGAACTTAAGCACTTAAGCTTCAATTTACTGAAAAATAAATTACAGCGTGGGTGGCATGGGATTAATGAAACTGTTGTTAGATCGGATAGGGTTTCACTCATGCACTTGAATCCGGTGAATTACCCAAGCCGGAACGCTGTTTACACCACCCATCGATGGATTTGGTGGAGAAAACTTTAATCTCAGGTATTTCTGGACTACGGAAGCGGCTTTGATAACCGTCATGATAGCTTACAATTTAATGAGTCGATTTCACCAGGGAATAATGAGAAACAACACCGTTTCTGACAAACCTGATGCTCAGCACACTCTCAAAACACTGCGCTACAAACTATTTTCCAAAACAGATTACATCACACGATGATAGTCGCAAGAAAATTATTAGTCCGGCCGTTGCCATGCAGCAACGTAAATGGTTTGAAGGCTATGGGACAAGTCTAAATTTTTTGATTTACCCGTCAAAATAAACAACCCCGTGGCAAGACCATGGGGAATCACAAGTTCAATTGCAACACGAATGATTCTCGACACAAAAAAATAAGAACTCTAGCCTGAACATTGCACCAGTTGCTGGAATTTAAACGCTGAACTGACCTGAATTGAGCGTGCTCGTGACTGGAGACGCAATTATTCTGCGGCGTAGAGAGCATGTGCGTTCAATTCAGGTCAGCGCAAGTTTAAAACCGGCAAGTGAAATCTTGGGTACAAACAGTACATTTACTCAATTTTCCAAAGGTCAATAACCATAAGAGTTACAGGCTGAAATTTAATGTGCTGGTGCAATATTCAGGCTAGTCCTTTTCAAGAGGCGTAACGCCGCGGACAAGCGCTTCCCGGGTCGCCCAAAGGGAGCTGTTCAGATGATCCAATACTGTGTTGTGGTCTTTGAAAATGGTTGACTATTTACTGCAGACCACGCCTTGTCTTGAATCATCTGAACAGCTCTGAACCCATCAGTATAAAATAGTCGGAGTACTAGGATGGTGGAGCAATAACAGTTAATTTTGGAAAATATGTTTTGTAACGACCATTATCACGGGTTGGGATATCCCATCCTCTAATCGCTGCATGTGCACCAATATAAAAATCTGGCAATGGTGCATGCTTAGCACCACCAGACCTCCGGTACTTCAGGAAACATTTGCCCGCCAGGAAAGCAGCTTCATAGGGTAGATTTTCCCGAAGAATGTAATCATTTGGTAAAGCCTGATCCAATTCCTCAATAGGCTCGAAACTGATCGAGATTTCTGAATAGATAATGGGATTAATATAAAGTAATTCGCGCTCGGCATAATAGGCCAGTGTTTCTGTTGACCAATCAAACCATTTCGGATCCCTGGTAAAGAGATCCAGAATGACATTGCTGTCAATTAAAACCGGCATTATTCGCCGCGTGTTAATTGCATAATCTCTTCGGTGCTCATGGCAACGGTACTTTTTCCTGCCATCGACTCGATGATTTTTTTACCCCGGACAACCTGCTTTGCCTTTTTGATACGCAGTTCATCCCCGATGCATTCAAA
>JAJFJH010000307.1 GCA_021774155.1 Nitrosomonas sp. | reverse complement strand
CGAGCGTCGTGATGTAAAAGGTCTTTATGCCAAGGCGCGAAGAGGCGATTTGAAGAATTTTACTGGTATCGACAGTCCTTATGAATCGCCTGAGTCGCCTGAGGTACATATCCAGACAAGTGATTTGCCACTGGAAAGTGTGATCAAGCCCATTTTGAAATTGCTGAAATAAATGAGATTATCTTTCTAGTTGATGATGAATTATATAGATGTTTTTAACGGCGATGCGGACGGGATTTGTTCCCTGATACAACTACGTAACGCTAACCCGAAAAACTCAGAGTTGGTTACCGGCATAAAGCGCGATATTCAATTACTCAAACGAGTTAATGCTGGCCCAGATAATTTTATAAGTGTTCTTGATATATCGTTTGAAAAAAACAGTGTGGATGTGCAGCGCTTGTTAGATCAAGGCGCCACTATTGTATATTACGATCATCACAGAATAGGAACGCCAGTTAGACATTCCGGATTAAAGACTTTTATTGATGATCAGTCGTCTACCGTATGTACAGGATTGCTTGTAGACAAGCAGCTTGATGGTGGATTTCGTGCCTGGGCGCTTGTCGCGGCCTTTGGTGACAACCTTAATTCAGTTGCCATGGAACTCGGCACGACATCAGGATTTAAGTACGAATCATTAATTTTGCTCAAGAAATTAGGTATCTATATAAACTATAACAGTTATGGAGACAGCCTCTCGGATTTATTCTATCACCCCAAGGTGCTTTATCAGCACTTGCAACAATATGTATCACCATTTGATTTTATACATGAAAATACTTTGGTTTATACAACGTTAGAAGAGGGTTACATGCAGGACATGGCTGCCGCAGAATCAAGCCCTTATCTATATCAATCTTCTGAATCGGCAATTGTTTCTTTTAACAATGAAAAGTGGGCGCGGCGGGTCAGCGGTGTTTATATTAACGATCTTGCCAATCAATACCCTGAACGTGCGCATGCCACCATTACCGAGAATGTTGATGGAACATATAAGATCAGTATTCGTTCACCGCTTGATAAAGAACGCAGTGCCGTTGAGTTGGCCGGTAAATTTGAAACAGGTGGCGGTCGAAAAAGCGCTGCCGGTATAAATGCACTGCCCAGTGAATCAATGAACCAATTTATTGACGCATTCAAGGCCCATTTTTCATAAAGTTATTGGGTTGTTTACGTACAGTAGCTGCGCATAAAGTTCAATCAATTCACCTAACACCTTTATCCTTCTTGCAAAAATGTTGTTTTGCCTGTTCTATTCTTGGGCAGCTTCCTAGCTAAATTGTCATAAAAGATATATCGGCACAACCGTCCTTCCCAGAGTTTGTCACGATTACTGGCGGAAAAATCAGTGATGTTGAAACGGGTCGCGCACTACAATTCCCCAAGGTAAGAGGAGAAAACGGTGACAGTCATTGCACCGTGCGCACGGCCTGAAAATTGCCTTGATTGGCAGCAAATGTAACGTCTGTCCACATCTGTATATCTGTATTTTTGTAGAGACTAAAGCATGTATATTAAGTGACGCTATTATTTAAAATATAGAGGTTTAACTGTCTAAAGAGATGCTGTCAGCACTGATTAAAGTTGAGTCAAGTAGATGATGAGATGAGAAATTCTAACCATCAGATAGTAGCCCATCAATTAATCGATAGTTTCTTAAACATTTCAACAAACAACATACCTAAGGCACGTCAACCCTGCCACCTGAATTCAATATGGAAATACACCGCTCAGATTAGAGGCTTATTGTATGAAAAAATTTATTTTATCTATAATTGTTCTGTCAATTATCTACGTTAATTTCTTTTCAGAAAAATCTCGGCTTGATCGTGAAGTCAAGCGTCTGTGTGCAATTGATGGTGGTGTGAAGGTGTATGAGACGGTGACATTGCCGTCAGATAGGTTTGATAAGAAATATGGGCAAATCAATTTTTATCGGCCTACTCAAGGTGAAAATGCGTTGGGGCCTGAATATGTCTACAAATGGGATATTCATTATTACAGGAAAGGAGACCCCGTATCACAAGGAAGTCATGTTGCTGCCATGAAACGAGATCATATCAAAATCATTAGAAAGTCAGATATGAAATTAATGGGTGAAGTTGCTATGTACCAGAGAGGCGGCGGTGACTTGCCGGGACCATGGATGCCTTCTTCATATCACTGCCCTGACAGACTAGAAGCTAACGAAGGCATATTAATGCATCAAATTTTTATAAATTCCAACGAGGAAAACTAAAAATGAGTAAGATAAATGATTATTCTATGCAAGCTGAGTTGGCGCAAGCAGCATATGGTACGTTTTCAAACGGCGTAATATTAAACACGGATTTAACCAATATTTCTGTTGGCATGTCTCCCACACAAGCTACTCTCTTCGCTTCGAAATGGCAAGTCGCAGACCAATACACAGATCCTGTAACAGGCCTTTCGGCCACAGTTTTTGAAGCAATAGGCGGTGGTACAAAACACCTCGCCATACGTGGCACAGAGATAACGGGTAAAGATTTGCTCGCTGATGGGCTACTGGCGACAAGTTTACCGTCTACTCTTAACCCTCAATTCACTGCGCTTCAACTAAAACTGAATGATGTTTGGCTAAATGACCCTGCTATATTTCAAGGTCAGAGTTTTACCGTTAGTGGACACAGTCTGGGTGGTTATCTGGCTGCCGCTGTCAAACAAAACTTTACACAAGCAACTGATGCTTATATTTATAATGCGCCCGGTGTGAGTGGTTTGTTGGGGAATCTTGCGGGCGCAATCAGCAGCGCCCTTGGTTTAGGAAGTATATTGCCTGACAATATTTGGAACATACGCGGTTCAGAAGGTTTTCCCGTTATTGCTGGTTTGGGTTATCAGCTTGGAACACCGATCAATATCCAAATTGAAGCATCGGTTAATAATCATAGCATCAGTGTATTGGCCGATGCGTTGGCTATTTACTCACTTTATTCTCAGCTTGCTCCTAGCTTGAGCGTAGAAAAGCTTACACAAATTATTGACGCTTTTGGTTCCACTAAAGACGCTGGTATATCAAACAGCAATACGCTTGAGTTTGCGCTTGATGCGCTACGCACCATTGTTTTGAATCCGGCTAATGGTCAGATTTTATTGGGTGACAGTGATAAGACCGCAGGAGATGATCGCGAAGCTTTCTACACCAATCTTAAGAATCTGCAAGGCAGCCAAGAATTTTCTGATCTGGCAAGCACGATACAACTGACGCCGCTCTCAGACCTGTCTACTAGCGACATAATCGCAAAAATCGAAAATAATGATTCCCAAGGCTTAGCAGCCCGTTTTGCGCTTGTTACGTTGAATCCATTCATCCTTGAGACGGTAGGTATTGATTACAGTGCTTTCAACATAGATGGTGCTTTAGATTTATACGATCCCTTAACCGATACAGGCACGTTAACATCGAAATACTTGGTGGATCGAATTTCGTTCTTGGAACGTAAACTATGGTTTAACATCGAGGATAAGAGGCCACTTGATTCTAATGTCGTTTCTAGCTTGAGCAATCACCCTTTCCAGAATATCAATGACTTTTACGAAGATGTGGCTTCTGGCTACAATGTTTCGCAAGGTGAATTAACAGCTAATACACCACATTATTTTTTTGGTAGCGATGGGGTGGATCAGCCGTTTGCATCGGCAGTCGAAGATCATTTTTATGGTGGCGGTGGAGCCGATATTCTTAAAGGTGGTGAAGGTAATGACTACCTCGAAGGTGGCATGGGTTTAGACACGTACATCATCAATCCTGGTGATGGCACTGACACCATACTCGACACAGACGGTGTTGGCGTTATTAAGTTTGGCGCCGTTGTCGCCAAAGGCAAAGACGGTGTAACTGATGACAGTGACTGGATAAAAGTCGGTAACAGCTGGACCGACCAGCAAAACGACATTCGCTATATACTCAGTCCTCAGGCCAACGGCGCAAATGATCTTTTGGTCAACTTGGTCAAGGACGGTGATAGCGCCAGGGCAGAAATAAAAGCCTGGAATGATGGTGAACTCGGCATAACCCTTGGTGCAGGTACTCAACCTGAGGTGCCTATATTCGATCGCACTATCGTAGGTGATTTGCAGCCAGAAGATCCTGTTGAAGTTGATGATCTTGGTAATGTCGTCGTCGGTACGGAAGAAGCATTTGACCGTGAAGATACGCTTTATGGAAGTGCAAATAATGACCTCATTCTGAGCTTGGGCGGGGACGATGATGTCGATGCTAAGGCTGGGGAAGACCGTATTGAGGGCGGGTCTGGAGAGGATAATTTGGAAGGTGGTTCAGATAACGATATCGTGCTAGGTGGCGCGGATAGCGACATCCTTTCGGGCGGCGAAGGCGACGATTGGTTATTCGCTGAAACCGAATTTACTATCGATGATGCCTACTCCTTGGGCGAAACTCAAGTAGCCAGTGGTGAGCGCGGGGATCTACTCGATGGTGGCGCTGGCGACGATACCCTCATCGGTGAGGCTGGGGAAGACATCCTGATGGGTGGCATGGGTAAAGACATCATTGTGGGTTTGGGCGGGGATGACACTATCGAAGGTGATAATGTTGCCGGCCTTGTTGGTGGTAATTGGGACGTTACCCGTGATGTCATTCCTGATGCTGATTTCACCAATTATATTCGCAACTACAATTTTTCAGCGACCTTTACTGATGCTGGTGATAATGATGTCATCTATAGTGGCACAGGAAACGATTGGATATTTGCTCAAGGTGGCAATGATTTTATAGACGCAGGCACGGGCAATGATGTTGTGTTTGGTGATGCGGGCAACGATACTATCCTGGGGCAAAGTGGGAATGATATCTTGGTGGGAGACGCTAAAAGCCTGGATGCATCTCTGCATGGTGACGATTATTTAAGTGGCGGCGAAGGAAACGACACGTTAGATGGTGGCGGTGGTTCAGATTATCTAGATGGGGGCGTGGGTGATGACAAGCTCCTAGGTGGGGAGGGCAACGATACCCTAATAGGTGGAAGTGGTGCCGACATTCTTGGCGGCAGGGCGGGTGACGATGTGTTGGAAGGTGGCGATGATAATGACGCATTATTTGGTAATGACGGTAACGACACTCTCATCGGTGGAGCGGGTTCTGATCAGCTTGATGGTGGAGCAGGTGATGATACTTATGTCGATGTAAGCGTAGATGATACCGTTATTGATCTGGAAGGACGCAGTACCATTATGTACGCTGATGCTGGTGGGGTATCTACAAACACTGCTTCATCTAAAACAACATGGTCGAAAGACATGATTCCTGTTCTCAGTATTCCTCTCGACAATGACACAACACTTAATCTGCCGGGCGCGCTCTACGGTATGGATGCCAATATTCAGTTTGCCGGTGGTAATGGAATTGACCTGGAATCCTGGGTAAGCGAAAACCTGCTCGATTCAGTGATCCTGGATATGGGATCGGTGGCGACCAGTTCTGGTCAAGCAATCACTCAGGCCTATGGGGGTGGTGCTGCAGACTTGATCCAGGGAAGTTCCAACAACGACGTTATCAGAGGTCATGGTGGTAATGACCAGCTTTCGAGTAAAGCTGGCGATGATTTACTTGTGGGTGGCTCGGGTAATGATACGTTGTTCGGTGGTGATGGTGCCGATACACTTCAAGGTGGTCTGGGTGCTGATCAGTACACAGGTGGCGGTGGCGATGATGTCTATGTGTTCGACCTGGGTGACGGTTCTGACATTATTACTTCGGCCAGCGCCGATGACACAGCAGGTGACGAAGTTCATCTGGGTGTTGGCATTGCTTCGAGCGATTTGCAGTTTTTCCAGCTGGCTGATAGTAGTCTGCTCATGCGTATCGTGGGCGGTCAGGACAGCATTTTATTTGAAGGCTGGTTTACCGAGGGACCCAATGTAACTGCATTGCGATTAGACGATAATTCTGTGATCAGTGCCAGCGAAATGAGTGCGCTAGTCAGTGATGTTTATGGTGGAACAGCAGGTGACGATGTGCTGGTAGGAACGACTGCTGATGATCGTATTGAAGGTTATGCAGGCAATGACAGTTTGGATGGTGGTGCAGGAAACGACGTGCTTGTAGGTGGGGATGGTAACGATACTTACCTGTTTGGTTTCGGCTCAATAGGTAGTGATGTGGCTGTGGAATTATCGGCAGGTGAGAGTATTGTCGCATTCACAAATGGTACGATGCTGGCCGGTTTACGATACACACGGATGGAGAACGATTTAATCTTGGCTTTGCGCGGCGATAATGCAACGCTGACGCTACAGGACTATTATGTGTCACCACATAATTGGACAATCTCAGATGAAACTAACGCAACGATTGCTGTCGCCGACTGGCTGGCCTTGCCACCGCCTGTTATTGATATCTCACAACTACAAACTGATTTTCTAGATGCTGCACGTGCACAGTGGGCAAGCGATTTGTTGAGGAATACAAATAACATGCACCACGGACAATACGAGCGGGTGAATGGGGTAACATTTCATGCTCGATCGGTAACCGCATTTGAAACAGAGATTTCAACACAACATTTCATCGAGGTAGATAACATCTCCGATGCGGCCAATATACAACGCCAATCTGATAGCCACGATGTGTCCATTACCACAGTTAATATTTATAGTGATATGCAGGTAATAGATGCGATAGAGGGTCAGTATTTTTATTCGTTAGATTTATTGTTTCTCATTCCCGCTGGGCCTAGTCAAGATATTGAGAACTGGGAAGCCGTATTGGATAACAACGGTGAGTTGATTGGTTTCATGGTAAATGTGTCGATACCACTCATGACAGAGACTCAGGATCACTTTCAAACGACTAAGATAACTAATACACAGGTTGAAAATATTCACGGTGGTGACAGTGATAATGTTATTGAGGGTTACAAAATTGGTAATTTTGGAGGCGATTTCATTAACGCTAATCTTTCGGATGATGAAATATCGATAATCGATGGTGGCGCTGGAAACGACATTATTCATGCGTCTGGAAAAATCGGACTCAATAATGAAGAATTTTACTTCACTGACACTGCGCCACGTATTGGTGGGTTTATCTACGGAAATACGGGTGATGATACGCTTTATGGAAATAACTATAAGGATACGTTGATTGGCGGCGATGGCAATGATCTTCTGGATGGGGGGTTCAGTCAGGATACATATATTATGTTCTCTGGTGAGCTGGGCGTTGACACAATTTGGGATACGGGAACACAACTTTTCCAGATTGGAAGTTCTAGGGGTGACGAATTCGAGTCATTTGTGCATTTGCAAGGGATTCCAGAATCAAAACCAATTGCCCAAGATATACTCCATTTAGTGGATATTAATCAGGAGAATATCACTCTTACATGGGGAGAGCATGTCGTTGAGGGTGTTCGTAATAATGTGCTGGATGGTGAAACCGAGTTTATACCGGCGCTGTATACCAAAACCATGCACGCAGCACTCAACTTAACTTGGGTCGGTAGCGGTGTCGAGATTGTTCTACCGAATTCAACTGATTTGCCGGGTATGGGATTGGAACTTATTCAGTTTGGTGATGGTGCCGTTCTGACAATGGCTGAATTAATCACACTTACTGGCCCAGCACCTACGTTTGATCCACAAGAACTAGACAATATTATTGCTGGTCAAGATACAAATGACGTGATCTATGGTGAAGGTGGGAACGACACGCTTGATGGCGGTAACGGTGATGACTTTCTGAATGGTGGTATGGGCAATGACCTCCTCACGGGTGGCTCGGGTAATGACACTTATCATTTTGGCATCGGGTCTGGTCAGGACATTATCAATAGTTATGACACGACTATCGGAAAAATCGATACCGTGGAAATTCATTATAGTATTGACCCCGATGAGATACATGTGGGTCGTTCAGGTAATGACTTGGTGCTGTCTATCATTGGTACTTTGGATACTTTGGTTATTCAGAATTACCTGGAAAACGGCGGGATCACACCATTCTCAGTTGAACTGATTAAGTTTGAAAATGACACGTGGAATTTGGCAACGATCCAGGCAATATTAGGCAGTAACAGTGCCCCAGAGTTATCAGTCGCATTTTTAGACCAGGAAGCAACCGAAGGAAGTGCTTTTAGCTACACCGTGGATGTCAATGCATTTACCGATCCAGATGCAGGTGACATGCTTTCTTACAGTGCAACGCTGGCCGATGGTAGCTCTTTACCGTCATGGCTCAGTTTTGATGCTGAAACACTTATATTTAGCGGTATACCAGAAATATCTGGCGTTTTCAATATACGTGTAACAGCAAAAGATTCAGGCGATCTGACTGTATCAGACGTTTTTGATATCGACGTAAGTAACCAAGGTCTTGTATTGATTGGTACATCAGGCACAGACTTGCTGGATGGCGGTGTTGGTAATGATACGCTCAAAGGGTTTGCGGGTAACGATATCCTAAATGGTAACCTAGGGAATGATCTTCTAAATGGTGGTGCGGGTATTGATACGATGTCGGGTGG
>JAJFJH010000306.1 GCA_021774155.1 Nitrosomonas sp. | reverse complement strand
ACCTTGTTTCAAAATCAAACGTTATATTTGCAAGCGTTAGCAAATTATCAGAAATTGGTTAATGAGATTGAGCGTTTGATCGCTCGACCTGTTGATGATGTATCCAATAATTAATTTGAGTTTAAGTGCGAACGAGATTCCTTGAGGAGTGAATTGTGGAAAAAACCAATTTTAAGCCAATCATTATTGTGATTGTTATTGGCGTAATACTGGCTGGCATAATTTTGAGTTGGGAAAAAACGGTATCTAATGAAGGCGAGCATGGTGAGGTATTCGCTGACATAGATGAAGAACATGACGAGGAAGAAGGGCCCAGAGGTGGAAAGTTCTTTGAAACTAATGCTTTTGGTGTGGAAGTGACTATCTATGAAAAAGGCGTGCCGCCTCAGTTCCGAGTTTATCTTTATGAAAATGACAAGCCAATTCCTCCGACAGTAGCTAAAGTTGCCATAACGTTATCGCGCTTAGGTGCGCCTGCGCAGTTGATTGCATTTAAAGCGGAAGGAGATTATTTGCTGGGTGACCATGAAGTGGTGGAGCCACATTCATTTGATGTGGCCATTGCGGCTGAGTGGGAAGGAAGAACATATCATTGGGGTTATAGCCAAATTGAGGCACGTATAGAGATGTCTGATGAGACATTGAAAAGTACCGGTATTGAAATCAAAACAGCTGGACCGGCAAAAATTTCGCCAACACTTAAGCTTCCCGGTGTGGTTAACTTTAATCATCATAATGTCGTGCGCGTGGTGCCACGTGCCTCAGGTATTGTCGTAGACGTTGAGCGTCACTTAGGACAGCAAGTAAAAAAAGGTGAAGTGTTGGCTGTTGTTGAGAGTCAATTATTAGCAGATCTACGCAGTCAGTATTTGGCGGCACAAAAACGTCTAGTTTTGACGCAAGTAACTTATGAGCGAGAAAAAAAACTGTGGGAAGAGAAGATTACTGCTAAGCAAGATTTTTTATTGGCGCAACAACTCAATAGTGAAGCAGAAATTACCTTGGATTTGTTGGCAGCAAAGTTACGTGCTTTTGGTGAGCAGCCAGAAAAAATACATCAACAAAAGAATCTGACTCGCTTTGAGGTGCGTGCGCCTATCTCAGGACTAGTGATCACAAAAGCTATCGCCCGAGGTGAAGTGATTAAAGAAGATCAAGAAATTTTTACTATTGCGGACGTGTCCACGATGTATGCCAATTTGACGGTTTACCCAAAAGACTTAGCCACCATTAAAAATGGTCAGGCAGCGGTCATCACGGCGACTGCTTCTACTGTTGAAGGTGAAGGGGTTGTGTCCTATATCGGGGCGCTCATTGACGAACAAACACGTACGGCTACAGCCCGTGTGACACTTGAAAATGACAATGGGCAGTGGCGTGCCGGGATGTTTATTAACGCGGCATTGGTAACTGAAGAAATTCAAGTGCCAGTCGCAGTCTCGATTGATGCATTACAAACATTGTTTGATTGGTCGGTGGTGTTTGGGCGCTATGGTAAGTACTTTGAGGCGCGTCCATTGGAGCTAGGACGTAGTGATGACAAGATGGTCGAGGTGCTTGATGGGTTATCGGACGGGGAACGGTATGCGTCAGGTAATAGTTTTGCTGTCAAGGCTGAGCTGGGTAAGGCAGGCGCATCACATGATCATTGAGACAGGGGCAAAATTTACTGTCGAGATCAATAAAATGTTTTTCCAGGGACTGAAGCATGTTTGAGCGTATTTTACAGATAGCTATCTATCATCGCGGTCTAATCCTGGTGGGTGTGTTTGCCATGGCTGTATTTGGCGTTTATAGCTATCAAAATCTACCCATTGACGCAGTGCCAGATATCACTAATGTTCAGGTGCAAATCAATACTGAGGCAACCGGATATTCTCCTCTTGAAGCCGAGCAGCGTTTGACTTTTCCAGTCGAGACCATCATGGCGGGTCTGCCTAACCTAGATTATACCCGCTCTATTTCTCGTTATGGTTTGTCACAGGTTACAGTTGTTTTTAAAGAAGGCACAGATGTTTATTTTGCACGCCAGTTGGTCAGTCAGCGTATTCAAGATGTAAAAGGTAACCTGCCTTTTGGTATAGAGCCAAGAATGGGGCCGATTTCTACAGGCCTGGGTGAGATTTTCATGTGGACGGTTGATGCGGAAAGTGGTGCCAATAAGCCTGATGGTAGCTCATATACAACGACTGATTTACGTGAAATCCAGGATTGGGTTATCAGGCCACAGTTACTCACAGTTCGAGGTGTCACAGAGGTTAATTCAGTTGGTGGTTATGTTAAGCAATTTCACGTGACGCCATACCCAGATAAATTGATTTCCTTTGGTTTAGGTTTCCAGGATATTGTGACTGCATTGACATTAAATAATCTCAATGTTGGTGCTGGTTATATTGAGAAAAGCGGCGAGCAATATTTGGTTCGTGTACCTGGCCAGGTAGCAGATATGATCGAAATTGGCGAGATTGTTCTGACCAGTCGACAAGGCGTTCCGGTACGTATCAAGGATGTTGCTGATGTCATGCTTGGTAAAGAATTGCGAAGCGGTGCGGCAACCCAAGATGGTAAAGAAGTGGTACTGGGCACGGTTCATATGCTAATTGGAGAAAATAGCCAGATTGTTTCCCATGCGGCTGCTAATAAGTTGATAGAAATTAATCGTAGTTTGCCTGAAGGTGTGGTTGCAACGCCAGTGTATAACCGTACCACGTTGGTGGATAAAACGATTCAAACCGTGGCATCCAATCTGGTTGAAGGTGCTGTCCTGGTTATTGTGGTGCTATTCATATTTTTGGGTAATATACGCGCGGCAGTGATAGCTGCGCTGGTTATACCGCTATCCATGCTATTCACTTTTAGTGGTATGGTAGCTAATAATGTCAGTGCAAATCTAATGAGTTTAGGCGCGTTGGATTTTGGCATCATAGTCGATGGTGCTATTGTTATCATTGAAAACTGTATTCGGCACTTGGGTAAAGAACAGGCACGGTTAGGCAGAACATTAACACTCAGTGAACGCTTAGTCGTTGTTTTTGCAGCATCCAAAGAAGCAAGGCAGGCGCTGTTCTTCGGTGAGTTCATTATTATAATCGTTTATTTGCCTATCTTCGCATTGACAGGTGTAGAAGGAAAAATGTTTCATCCAATGGCCTTCACAGTCGTGACTGCCCTACTCGGAGCATTTATTCTTTCTGTGACGTTTGTGCCCGCAGCCGTTGCGTTGTTTTTATCCGGCAAAGTGGAAGACAAAGAAAGCGGTGTGATGAAATGGGCAAAAGCAGTTTATCTGCCTGCTTTGATATTTGTAATGCGTAACAAGGCGCTGACGCTCACACTCGCAGTGGTTGTTGTTGTTCTTTCTGGTCTGTTGGCAACGCGAATGGGTAGTGAGTTCGTCCCTAGTCTAAATGAAGGAGACATTGCGCTTCATGCGATACGTATTCCCGGCACCAGCCTAATGACCGCGGTTGAGATGCAAAATGAGCTGGAAAAGAAAATCAGGACGTTTGCAGAGGTTGAACGGGTTTTCTCCAAAATCGGAACTCCAGAAATTGCGACCGACCCAATGCCTCCAAGTGTAGCAGATGTTTTTATTATACTTAAACCTCAGGAAGAGTGGACAGGTCCTTATCGAACTAAGAGTGAGTTAATTGTAGCCATGGAACGGGCAGTAAACGATGTGCCGGGAAACAACTATGAGTTTACCCAGCCGATACAGATGCGTTTTAATGAATTAATATCCGGTGTGCGTGCTGATGTTGCAGTGAAAGTGTTTGGTGATGATATGGATACTTTGTACGATGTAGGTGAACAGATAGAAAGGATTCTTGAGTCTGTGCCCGGTGCGGCAGATGTGAAAATCGAACAATTGACTGGGTTGCCTATGCTTTCCGTGCAAATGGATCGGACAAAGATGGCGCGTTATGGTTTGAATGTGGCTGATGTGCAAGATGTCATTGCCATTGCTATAGGCGGCAAAAGTGCTGGTCTAATTTACGAGGGTGATCGTCGTTTCGAGTTGTTGGTGCGTTTGCCTGAGTTGCTACGGGTTGATATTGAAGCCCTTAAACGTTTGCCCATAAAATTGCCCATTACTACAGTTGGCATGCCGCCTGCTTATCTTGCGTTAGGTGAAGTGGTGAACTTTGATATGATTGAGGGGCCTAATCAAATTAGCCGTGAGAATGGGAAGCGTAGAGCCGTTGTCAGCGCAAATGTGCGAGGCCAGGATTTGGGTTCCTTTGTAAGTGAGGCGCAAGCACGCATTGCTGAACAAGTACAAATTCCACCAGGATATTGGGTGGTATGGGGTGGTCAATATGAGCAAATGGTTTCAGCAACAGATCGTCTTAAAATTGTAGTGCCCGTTGCGCTTGGATTGATTTTTACCTTGCTTTATATCATGTTTGGCAATTTTCGTGATGGACTGATAGTGTTTTCTGGCGTTCCATTTGCGCTGTCTGGTGGCGTGTTGGCTCTGTGGTTGAGTGGCATTCCTTTTTCTATCTCCGCAGCAGTGGGGTTCATTGCGCTATCTGGAATTTCCGTTTTAAACGGGATTGTTTTATTAACATTTATTCGTAACTTGCGCGAGCAGGGATATACGTTGGAAGATGCCATTCAAACGGGTGCGTTGACGCGTTTGCGACCTGTGTTAATGACGGCTTTAACTGATGCGATTGGCTTTGTTCCTATGGCATTGGCTGTAAGCATTGGCGCAGAAGTGCAACGACCATTAGCAACTGTGGTCATTGGTGGGGTGTTAACTTCGACGGTGTTAACTTTGTTGGTGTTGCCTGTTTTGTATCAATTGACGCATAGACAACATTATTCTGCCACGAAAACGAAAGATTACCTGTGAATACTATTTTCAGCTATTCTTGAGTTGTCGGAACTTTTTACAATTTAACGCCAAAAATAATATCAATAAAAAGTATAAATACTTAACTTGTTGTAATTGTGTAAATAATGTTTTTAATAAAAATATGGCATGTATTTTGCTTTTAGTATTCTGAGTGGTGTGTTGAGACGATGCCTGTTGTTGATGGTTGAAACAATCGATTATATTTGCTTGCTGTTTTTTATAAGTAAGCTACACTTGACCAAGACAATCGATTTATGAGTGGTACGGCCGTAATTTTTTGTCTATCGTGAGAGGCGAATTTAAAATGACTGAAGAGCAAACAAATAAACAAGTGGAACAGCGGAAAATGAAGGCTTCAGCAGATAAGCTGTCAGAGAATAAGAGACGACGACTAATCAAAGGTGCTGTAGCAATTCCTGTGATCATGACGCTGCAGAGTGGTGCTGCGTTGGCCCGCACCAGTAATCTTGTGGGGCCTCTTGAGGGGGATATACCTGATGATTCAGCACATGTTGCAACTCTGGACCTTGGTGATGGAAAGCGAATAGTTTGCGCTCATCCTGATGATTCTGAAGATCAAAGCGGCGCTCCCCCTTATGATCTTGGAAATGCGCCTATGGGTCACCTTGAGCCAAATTTTGATTCTAATGGCAACTCTCTTTCGTTGAACGATCAAGCAAATAGTTGCCGAGGTGGGGGGGGGTTAGTGATTTCAGCGACTGCTTTCTCTTCTTTCGAGGGTAGAATGGCTGGTCTTTAGTTCTGCGGGTTTAATTTCCCGTACGTGTTTATCCTTGTGAGAAAAGATATTATGTCGTGCAGTCGGCATTGTAATTTGGTCACTTAATTTTTAGGGAAGTGAATTGTCTGGAGCTTACTGGCGGTCGGTAGGTTTTTCATCCCTGCAGATAGAAGAATGGGATGGAGAATTCACTATATTTCAGCCGAATTCAGGAAAAACTCACTTCTTGAATCAAATGGGGCTGCAAATTCTTTTATGTCTTGATCGTTATCCTGCATCAGAAGATGAGGTCTGTGTATTTCTGACGGATCAATTTCAGTTGGTGCTTGATCGAAATTTTTCTCAGCAGGCCATAAAGACACTTCATCGTTTTGATGAGCTTGGCTTGATTGAGAAAGTGAGACCGGAATCTTAGATATGACGGTGGGACAAGTTCCTTTGGGGAAAATTATTGCTTTACTGTCTGACTCAGGGCTAAGAGTTAGCGTAGGCCCCTTCAATATACGAATTAATACCAAATCTGTAACACTTGCAAATCATATATATAGCCTCTATGAAAACTATAAGTTGGCAGAGGGTGAACTTGCTGAATTTCATGTGCAGATCATAGCAGCACACCCCAAACGAAAACCATTCTCTCCGCACATTCGTTTTTTTGTTGACGGACACTCACCTTTTCCACCTTTTCCTCAGGCACATGAGCTTGCGGCGCTTGAGTGGGGCATTAATCTCGTTATCGCAGCACGGGTCAGCCACTTGCTATTATTTCATTCTGCTGTTGTGGAGAGAAATGGCCAAGTTATTTTGTTTCCAGCCTGGCCTGGAAGTGGCAAGACGACGCTCTGTACAGCTTTAATATACCGAGGATATCGTCTTTTTTCCGATGAATTTGGACTGATGGATCCCGATAATGGCGATTTTTTTCCTATACCCAGATTGATGCCGCTTAAGAATGAATCCATTCAGATTATTAGGGATTATTTACCAGAAGCCATGCTTGGGCATGAAATACCCAAGACACAGAAGGGTACGATTGCGCATGTCCGCCCACCGAAAGAAAGTATTATGCGCTCAGAGGAAACCGCCAAAGCAAAATGGATTATATTTCCAAAATGGGTTGCGGGTTCTTCTCTAAGCTTGGAGCCATTGCCTGATTCTGAGGCTTTTTTGTTATTAGCTAGTAATTCATTTAATTACGAGGTGCTGGGTGAGGTCGGTTTCCAGGCAGTTACGCATCTAATTAGAACCTGTTCTTGCTACAAATTGGTTTATTCTGATTTTGACGATGCAATCAGTGTTATGAATGATTTGACTGACTAATGGTATATACACAAGATCATTGTAAGTTGTTATTGGACGGATTGACTAATCCAGACTGCCTAATTGATTACAGCATTGCTGATTGGGAATTGCTGTTAAGATTAGCCAGGAAAGTAAAATTACTCGGTCGTCTGGCAACAGAGCTTAACAAAAGAGATCTTCTCAAGAAAATTCCCGTGCGGGCTGCGAATACATTGCGTTCAGGTCTTATCCAGGCGAAGAGAATGCAGCAATTAACGCATTGGGAATTAAACCGAATTTCTTGGGCATTGCAGTCTCTGGATATACCTGTTGTTACGTTGAAGGGGGTTGCTTATTCACTAGCTGGATTACCTGAGTCGGCAGGGCGGACTTATGTTGATTTGGACATAATGGTGCCAAAAGATACTTTGGTATCTGTTGAGTTGGAGCTGAGTCAACGGGGTTGGGAATGCCAAAAACTCTCCGCTTATGACGAGCATTATTATCGTGTTTGGAGTCATGAAATACCGCCGCTCACGCATGTTGAGAGAGAAACCGAAGTTGATATTCATCACACGATTACACAGCCCACCAGTGGAATTAAAGTAAATTCAGATCTGTTTTTTGAGGCCGCTGTTTCTGTTGAAGGAAGTAGTTATAAAATACTTAGCTCTGTCGATATGGTGCTGCATTGTGCGGTCAATCTATTTCAGAATAATGAGCTTGCGGGTGATCTTAGAGACTTACTTGATTGTCATGATTTGCTTGTTTTCTTCAGTGAAAAAGAAGCATGTTTCTGGGAAAATCTCATTGAACGTACCAACCAGTTGAGTTTAGGGCGACCATTGTTTTATGCGCTACATTTTTCTGTGCTTATGTTTAAGACACCAGTGCCCGGTATCGTTGCAAGTAATCTAAATAATAAGCCAAGTACCGTTGTTCTTTGGATTATGAACAAGCTGGTTCCGGTGGCCTTATTTCCATTACACCCAGACACTCCATCCAAGCGTGACCGTGTTGCTCGTACTTTATTGTATTTGCGTAGTCATTGGATACGGATGCCCTTATATCTGTTGTTGCCACACCTCATATATAAAAGTTATTTGGCGATTTTTCCGAGAAAAAGTAGTCAGTCTTGACTTCTTCTGTTTGGTTGAAAATAGGCGATTGTTTACAATAAGAAAATGGTTGCGAGTCCAAGAAATATAAAGAACCCGCCGCTATCGGTAACCGCCGTAATCATGACGCTGGAACCAAGCGCAGGGTCACGCCCAAGTCTACGTAAAGTGAGTGGGATGAGTACGCCTAATAATGCGGCCAGTAGCAGGTTTAATGCCATAGCAAGCATCATGATCAAGCCAAGCGCAGCGTTCTGGTAAATTACGAAGGTAAATAATCCAACCACAGCACCCCAGATGATGCCGTTGATTACACTGACGCCGATTTCTTTTAAAATTATTTTTTTCGCGCTGCCGGTGTTGATTTGTCCGAGTGCCAGTCCGCGCACAATCATGGTGATAGTTTGGTTGCCTGAATTACCGCCAATGCCTGCAATAATTGGCATAAGGGCTGCTAAGGCGACCAGCTGTGCAATAGAGTCTTCAAATAAACCAATGACGCGTGAGGCGATAAATGCAGTTACCAGGTTGATTGCCAACCAAGCCCAACGGTTTTTTACACTTTTTAGAACAGGTGAAAATAAATCTTCTTCTTCACTTAGACCCGCTAAATTTCGTTCTTTATCGTCAGCTTTGTCGCGAATAAAATCGATAACGGTATTAACCGTGACGCGTCCTTGTAACTTGCCATTGTTATCAACTATTGATGTGGAAACCAAGTCATAGCGCTCGAAAGCAGAAGCTGCTTGTTGTGCATTGTCATCAGGGTGAAGTGTAATCATTTCTTTGGTCATCACTTCAGAAACTTTAATGTCAGGGTCACTAACCAGTAGCTTGCTGACGAGTAATACGCCTTTGAGATGCTCGTTTCGGTCTATTACAAACAATTGATCTGTGTGGTCGGGCAGTTCGTCCAAACGTCGCAAATAACGCAATACTACTTCTAGCCGGACATTTTCACGGATGGTGATGACATCAAAATCCATCAATGCGCCAACTGCATCCTCTGGGTAGGACATAGCCTCACGCAGTCGCTCGCGTTCGGCTGTGGGTAATGACAGAAATACATCGTCGATGACCTCGCGGGGTAAATCTGGCGCTAGGTCAGCAATCTCATCGGCATCAAGTAGTTCTGTTGCCGCGAGCAGCTCATTGATACCCATGCCGGTAATTAGCGTTTCTCGTACCGCATCTGATGCTTCTAATAGCACTTCACCATCAAGTTCGGTTTTCACCAAGTTCCAAATGATGAGACGGTCTTCTAACGGCAAAGCCTCAAGAATATCAGCGATGTCGGCAGGATGGAGGTAGTCTATAAAATGCTGAAGTTCA
This sequence comes from Nitrosomonas sp., assembly GCA_021774155.1. Classification (GTDB taxonomy): domain Bacteria; phylum Pseudomonadota; class Gammaproteobacteria; order Burkholderiales; family Nitrosomonadaceae; genus Nitrosomonas. The sequence continues at coordinate 11,634 of JAJFJH010000306.1, read as the reverse complement.
TCCAGATTTCTTTTTTGTACTGATGAATCTGCTAATACTTGACCGGAATCCCCCTGTAAATTAACAAACCCTTCTACTAGCTTGTATCTATTTAATAAATAAAATGCACGCTGTAAAAGAATCTGCAGATCTTCATTCTCATTATGAATTTTTTTCTTGCTCATGGCAGATCATCCGGTAACAAAATAGGGTTGCTATTTCGCGAAAAAAATCTTACTGTAAGGCTACGTTGCTTTGACTGACTGGTAGATGACAAAATACATGACTTTGACATCTATTTAAAATTAAGGGGGCGTCGATCTACCGCTGAAGCACTTAACAGATTTTAGTTTCAAATTTTAATTCAAGAAGAAATCAACGTTTTTAGCTAAATAAACGGTGAAAATCTTGACTAGGTGTTATATCACGGAATTTTTGCTGAAGGTATACGTTTAAGAATAATTTTACTTTTTTTCAGTAAATGAGATGAAGCACGGTTGTTATCATAATAACGGGGGTTGGTAACCATTGAGGCAAGATAGGCGGCTTGTTTTGCCGTCAGTGCTGCAGCGGAAATGCCATAGTAATGATGAGCCGCCGCTTGTATGCCAAAAACACCGTTACCCCATTCAATCATATTCAAATAGATTTCTAGTATTCGGCGTTTAGACATCACTTTCTCAAGCATGAGGGTGATGGCAGCTTCCTGTGCTTTGCGCCACAGTGTTTTTTCGTGGGATAGGAACAGGTTTTTGGCGAGTTGTTGACTAATAGTAGAGCCACCCACAGAAAATTTATTTTCTTTTAGATTCTTTTCAAATGCGTTCTGGAGTGCGTCGTAATCAAAACCGTCATGTTGCATGAACTTGCCATCTTCTGAAGCAATCATGGCTCGCTTCATTTCAATGGAAATATGTTCATAAGCGACCCATTGGTGGTGTAATATTGCCTTAGGGTCTTTCTCTTTGAGGCTGTTTAGTTGGTGCTGCATAAAAGCACTGGTTGTTGGGTTGTGTTGATTCCAGTATAGGACATGGCTGAAGAGCCATAATTGGTAGATGAACAGTCCATAAATGCAAATAAAGATAAATCGTTGGCACCAACGCTTGATAAATTTCCCCATAAATTACTTTGTCGGAATATTTTACAGGTAATGCTGCTTCTGTTGATTTAGTAGATGAATGGTGTTTTTGGTGTCAGGTCTTATGCCGCGCCATAGAAAAAAAGATTCAGCAGCTTGTTCAACCAGCATTCCGACGCCGTCAGCCAAGTGCTTCACACCTTGTTGTTTGGCAAATGTTAAGAAGCGGGTGGGTTCGTTGCTGTACATCATGTCATAGGCGAGTGAGTTATCATTAAATAGACCCGCTGGTAACTGAGGCAGCTCGTTATTTAAGCTGGCTGATGTGGCGTTAATAATAATGTCAAAGTTTCCGTCAATAAAATCAGCATAATTGCCGACCATGATATGACCGTGATCATCAAATTGCTGCTTTAAATCTTGTGCTTTTTTCGCTGTTCGATTGGCAATTGCGAGTACAGCAGGTTGGTATTCTAGTAGTGGCAATATGACGCCACGGGCAGCACCGCCTGCACCCATGAGTAAAATACGTTTTGTGGCAATGGATGTGTCCAAGTTAATTGTGATATCATGTGCTAGGCCAGCACCATCTGTATTGTCACCCAGCAATTGATCGTCATCAAACTTGAATGTGTTCACAGCCTGTGCTTGTTTTGCGCGTTCAGTCAACTGAGTCGATTGCTCGAAAGCTTCCAGTTTAAATGGGACGGTAATGTTCATGCCTTTGCCACCTTGTTCACGAAATTTTTTTACCGTCGCAACAAAGTCGCCTAATGATGCAAATAGTGCGCTATATTGCATGGCTTGCTTTGTTTGGCGAGCAAACTCGGTGTGGATAAAAGGTGACTTGCTGTGGGATATTGGGTTGCCAATAACGGCATATAAGTCGGGCATAATTAATGTCAATACCAGTCAATGAATGGTGGTGAAGCGTTATTTATTGGCTAATCAGTTTGTCTGAGCGAGCAAATGCCCAAGTACGGGTAATGTGTAATATATCAGTATCATGCCTGATCTCCGGTGGGAAGGGCGCAAAACCATTTCGTCCAGAGAGTCTGACAATACGTACGGCAGCTTCATCAAGTACCTTTTCGCCTGATGAGCGATTAATGCCGATGGATTCTAGACTGCCATCGGCTCGAATGCCAACCGTGAGTTGCAAATTGCCGTAGAGTTTCCCCCTTCTGGCTTCTTCAGGATAATTGAGATTGCCAACGCGTTCAACCTTTAAACGCCAGTCTTCCACATAGCGTGCAAATCTATATTCTTTTGTGCGTGCGCCTACAAATCGTCTTTTAGGGCGTTTCTGATAGGCGTTATGATCTTTAGCGATTTGTGCTTTTAGACGTGCAATGTCAAGACTACGTTGAACTAATTCTGATGTGTTGCTGGTAATCGGTTTTTTTTCTGATTGACCCTCTAGAATGTCAGCTTGGTCAATCTCTTGTGTGCTCTCTGTAGCCGTTAATAGTCGTTTGGCTTCACGTTCAAGTGCGGCTACTTTTTGTTGGGCAGAAAAATTATCGATGGATGGCTTGCTTTTAGGTAAAACGGGGAAGGGTGTCATCGCACGACGGTCTTTATCCGTGTTACCACCACCATCTAAATGGTCTTGGGCAAGTATATTGGTATCAGTTGACTTGGAAAGGGTTTTATTGTTAACCAGAACAACATCTAACGATGTGACGATTTTATCAAAGTCAGACGCTGGCATTTTAAAGTTTACACCCAGTAAAATAGTGGCATGAATAATTAGTGAAATAAATATCGCCACATACAAACGATCTTGTGGGTGATGTATGGTGGAAAGCCAGGGTTTTTGTATGTTTAAAGTGGCAGCCAACGGATTAAAACCTTAATGTAAAAGTCTATAATGTGCATGCTCTTTATGTTTAAGAATACTCCATTCATAGTGCCTCCCTCGTAGTGCATGGCGTTGTTGCCAAGCCTTTCAATAGAATGACTGTCGTGGCGGCTTTGCACCTAGCCATGCACTATGTCTAATTGAGGTATTCTTGAGCATGAGGCGTATATTGTAGGCAACAAAGAATTACTTGTCACATAATTGGCGGTTAACTTAGCTATTTTATGATTCCTGTTTATGTAAAAATCTTGCGTTTAAGTTTCGTTCGAGTAAGTCAATTTGCGATATTTCAAGCTCAACATAAGCACCAGGTGGGGTTTCTGGTAGTGATAGAACCCGCATAATATAGGGGATACGCTCGAACCGTACAAGATTCTCCTTAATAACTTGTGCGCCTATGGTAGATATATTTTCTTGTAGCAACCAGCGTAAGCACCAATAGCGTTCCATCGACCGCTGAAAATCATTATAAGTGCTATAGGCTACATCAAAGTCCCGCATAGGGATTAAAAGATTATCGCTTTCTTTGGTATGAGACGGTGTTTCATTGCGTAACATGGCAATTAGTTGGCGTTGATTAAGCAAGTCAACATAGCGACGCATGGGTGAGCTACTCCACGCATATTGGGAAACACCCAGACCTTGGTGAGGAGAAGGCGATGTGCTCATTTTAACTTTGCCGTTACCTTGACTACGGTAAATGCCGGCAATATTCGCGTCGGCTAATTGCCTACCCCATTCGGTATTAACGTAGATCATTAATTCGGAGACGAGCTTGTCGATGGGTGATCCTCGGCGACGTTCACTGATGGTGACGCGATCATCTTGTATATCGAAGCTGTAATCTACTCTATCATTATTGGTGTCATTTGCTTTTCCACGAACTTCCTCTAATTTGCAGGCAAAGTTCCATAATGTCTGTAATTCTTTGGCAAAAGGGTAATCTAACTTGTTTTCCCTTAACGTTGTTTCGTTAAAATCTTTTTCTAATGTGTCATGCCGCAAATTTGCAACGATATTAATTTTTTCAATACGACTTTCTGACGCGGTTACCGTAAAATCATCCGCAATATCAAGATATAGCGAAAGCGCTGGGCATAATCGTTCTTCTTTCAGCGTGTAGTGATTAACTATAAATTCTGGCAACATGGTGATTTTGTTGCCTGGAAGATAAACGGTAGATAAGCGTTCAACAGCTACTTGATCTAATGCTGAATCCGCGGTGATTCCTAGGGCTGGTGCGGCAATATGAATACCTACCCGAAAGCTACCAAATTTTAACGGTGTGACTGAAAACGCATCATCAATTTCTGTTGTTGAGGCGTCGTCTATACTGAATGCGGAGACATTGGCAACGGGTAAATCGTGGGTGTTATTTGTGTCAATGGTTGAGTCAAGATCACCAAACCCGGTGCCGTCAGGAAAGTTTTCATGTAAAAATTGATTGAAATGAAAATCATGTGAGGAGGGAATTGCACCGCAGTTTTCGAGTACTTTCAGAAAACTTAATTTAGTTCTGGCACAGGCAGCATCGACGGCTTTCCATTCGACAGAACCTTTATCTGGGTTGTACAGCAGATCAGAGAGTGACGGTTTAAATTCTTCTGGTAATTTGAATGCGCATAGGTGCTCAACATAACGTGCTTGCAATTCTGCCTGAAGACGTTTTCTCTCCTGGCTGGCTAGTGCGGCCTTGAGCGCTTCAGGTGGCGCAGCTTTGTAACTTCCTTTGCCTTTTTTATAAAAATGCATGGGTGAGCGATGGAGTAATGTTAATACAGCTGCGGCTTCAACTGGTTTGGGTGAGTGGCCAAAATAATCTGCGGCTAGAGTGTCGCTGAAAAATTCGGCACCACTCGGACAGCACTCCCAAAGAAAGTCTGGGTCAAATTCGCTTGCCATTTGCTGAACCTGTTCCATAAACTCTAATAATGGTGGCGTGTCAAAGCGCAGTAATACCGATGAGGCTTTTATTTTGGAGCGTTTGCCGTGAGAAGCTTCAATTTGTAGAGAGGTCGTGTTGTCTGCTAGTATCGCGCCAACTTTAAAGGTGCCGGATTCTTCGTAAAAAACATTCATGAGGCTATGCTGATAAAAACTATAAGGGAGAATCTAGGTGATTGGAGCAGCAGTGATTTAACTTTCATTGCGAATATAACTTTATGTGGCGTAATGTGAAATAAATGGGAAATTTTGAATGTGCGTGGAATAAATACACTCATAATGCGTGATTATATACGAGATACTTATTTAACACGAAATCTGGATGGCACCGTGTTCAGAATAAATTGATGTTTTATGGTTTATTATACGAATTTAGGTAAGAATGGTTGAGCTATATATGAATTAATGCAGGGTCTTGAAATACAAAATAAGGATTCGCGTGACGTACGGAAAATATTTGAAGTCGTATGGCAAAGCGCCGACATTACATTAATTGTTTCAAGATTTTAATGAGCGTTTTTTGTGGCCAATTAGTGTTAAAAATGGATTGTACTTTAGGCCAATTGGCTGCGTGGTGATGAAATTGTAGACTGTTAGCCATTCTTTATTAATGATTCGATAGCAGATTTTAGATCAGACGTAGGTAAGGAAGTCGCCAATTGGTTTAGGTTTTCTTTGCCACTTTGGCTTAATTGTCGTTTTTTTGTTTGTAGTTTGTCCGCTTTATGAATATGGCGATAAGCTTGCACGGCAATTTGAATTGAAGTAATCTCGGAGCCGAGTTTATGTGCCTTATGCAATAATGAAGGGGAAAGTTGTTTGAGTCTTGCTGCGATAGCACTGTTCTCAGCGAATATAATAAGCCTTTCATCAGAGGGTAGGCCCAGTGTGCAGTGTTGAATTAATTGTGCTGGGATAATGGCAGAAAATAATTGTCGAGCCCCATTCAATTTATTAATTTGATGAGACAAAGAAAGATCTCCGGGTGTCTCGGCCAGGGAATTTAAGTAGACACCTATTTTACGTGTAGGAACAGTCATCGTTATAGATAGAAAAAATTATGAATATCATCCTTATTTCGAATAAATCAGAGCGAGCAAAAAATATTGTGTTAACAAATGCACATCTTATTTTGGCCGCAAGCATACTCCTCATCATCTCTATTATATTAGCAATAGGATTGAATTATCTATCATTGCGTTATGGAGATAAGATCCATAATCAGATTTCCCGCTTACTTATGGTAAGTTCGCAACAAGAAGAGTCTGATGCTCATGCTCATTTACATGATAACTTAGATGTTATGGCAGTTAAGTTAGGGCAAATGCAAGCGCAATTAATGAGGCTTGATGCTTTAGGTGAGCGGTTGGCAAAATCTTCTGGCGTTAAAACACAAGAGTTTTTGTTTGATAAAATGCCAGGCCAAGGTGGTGCTTTGCCCACATTATTTTCTCCGGCGCTTTCAGTTGATGAGTTCAATCAAAGATTAAATGAATTATCTTATGTGATTGATGATAGAGAGGATAAATTTGGTGTGCTGGAATCATTGTTGCGCCAGGATCGACTAACAAAACGGGTTTATCCCTCTAGAATGCCAATAGATAATGGGTGGTACTCATCAGGTTTTGGGTATCGTATAGATCCTTTTTCGGGTAGGCGTGTTTTTCATGAAGGGGTTGATTTTGCCGCCAAAAAAGGTACGCCGATAAAAGCGGCGGCAGGTGGGGTAGTGATCTACTCCGCCCGCCATCCTGAATATGGTAACATGGTGGAAATTGACCATGGGGATGAGCTTGTCAGTCGGTATGCTCATGCATCTAAACGCCTAGTTAATTTGGGGCAAATTGTATTAAGCGGGCAAAAAATTGCTGAAGTGGGAAGTACAGGCCGTTCCACGGGACCACACCTGCATTTTGAGATCAGGCATAAAAATGTGCCACAAAACCCATCTCGGTATTTAAAGAAGCCGAGCTAAGTTAGCTTTAACGATATAAGAATAACTGTGGGGTAAGGTTAAACACCTTACCCTTTATTTTTTGACTAAAACTAAGGAATGCCAATTAATTCAATAACCCGTTAGGCGCAGGATTCCGTTGGGCGCAGGATTAATTGATAGTTTCTTAAAAATAGAATTTTTCCGAGATTTCATGTTTAATAATCTACTTAAAAAAGTTTTTGGTAGTCGTAATGATCGAATAGTTAAGCAATATTCTAAAGTTGTAGATGCTATTAACGAACTAGAGCCGACGACTGAAGCACTGTCCAATGATGAATTGCGCGCTAAAACCGATGAGTTTAAGCAGCGTATTGCTGACGGGGAAATGTTAGATGCGTTATTGCCGGAAGCATTTGCCGTCGTACGTGAAGCAGGTAAGCGTGTACTTGAAATGCGCCATTTTGACGTGCAGTTAATTGGTGGCATGGTGCTGCATGAAGGAAAAATTTCTGAAATGCGTACAGGTGAGGGTAAGACGCTGATGGCAACCTTGCCGGCCTACCTTAATGCGCTGGCGGGTAAGGGTGTTCATTTGGTTACGGTAAATGACTATTTGGCCAAACGTGATGCTGCTTGGATGGGAAAGATTTATCAATTTCTAGGTATTAGCGTTGGAGTGGTTTATTCACAAATGCCTCATGCTGAAAAGCAGGCGGCTTATGCGGCAGATATCACTTATGGCACCAACAATGAATACGGTTTTGATTATTTACGTGACAATATGGTGACACATCCAGCTGAGCGTGTTCAGCGTGAACTAAACTTTGGTATCGTTGATGAGGTCGATTCAATTCTAATTGATGAAGCACGCACGCCATTGATTATTTCTGGTCAGGCGGAAGGCGATTCGGAAATCTATGTGCGTATGAATACGCTTATCCCTAAACTTACGCGCCAAGAAGCTGAAGACGAGCCCGGTGATTTTAGTGTCGATGAAAAAGGCCATCAGGTTCTGCTGAGCGAAGAAGGTTTTGAACATGCTGAAGAATTATTACTAAAAGCTGGTTTTCTTGCGGAAGGTTCCAGTCTTTATGATCCTGCCAATATTAATTTAATTCACCACCTGAATGCGGGTTTGCGCGCACATCATCTTTATCTTCGTGACCAGCATTATGTGGTTCAGGATGGTGATGTTGTTATCGTGGATGAATTTACTGGCCGACTCATGACAGGTAGACGCTGGTCTGATGGGTTGCATCAAGCGGTAGAGGCCAAGGAAGGTGTAGATATACAAAAAGAGAATCAAACGCTGGCTTCTATTACCTTCCAGAATTATTTTCGTATGTATCAGAAATTAGCCGGCATGACGGGCACAGCCGATACCGAAGCCGCTGAATTCCAGCAAATTTATGGACTAGAAACGGTTGTTGTGCCAACCCATCGCCCAATGGTGCGCAAGGATGGTATGGACCAAGTATTTCGTACCATGCAAGAGAAATACTTAGCGATTGCAGAAGAAGCTAAAGATTGCTACGAACGTGGCCAGCCGGTATTGATTGGTACAACCTCTATTGAGAATAATGAATTGCTGTCTAAGTTGTTAGACAAGAAAAAATTGCCTCATCAAGTATTGAATGCAAAGCAGCATGCGAGTGAGGCTAACATTATCGTTCAAGCGGGTCGCCCTAAGATGATCACTATTGCGACCAATATGGCGGGTCGTGGCACCGATATCGTACTTGGTGGAAATCCGGAGCCAGAAGTTAATAAAGTCCGTCAAAATACGGAGCTGAGTGAAGAAGCTAAAGAAGCGAGAATAGCTGAGTTGACGAAAGAATGGCAAGCCCTTCACGATGAAGTGTTGAGTAAAGGCGGTTTGCATATTATCGGTACGGAACGCCATGAATCACGCAGAGTTGACAATCAATTGCGCGGTCGTTCGGGTCGACAAGGTGATGCAGGTTCTAGTAGTTTTTATCTGTCACTTGAAGACCCTTTGCTGCGTATTTTTGCATCTGATCGTGTGGCGAACATTATGACCCGGTTGAAAATGCCAGAAGGCGAAGCGATTGAGCACCCATGGGTGACGCGGGCAATTGAAAATGCACAGCGTAAAGTTGAAGCCCGTAACTTTGATATGCGCAAGCAGTTGCTTGATTTTGATGATGTCGCAAATGATCAGCGTAATGTCATTTATGAGCAACGTAATGAGCTACTAGAATCAACGCAAGATATTTCAGACACGATTTCTGCTGTTCGCGAGAGCGTCGTTACAAACTTATTTGCCGCTCATGTTCCGCCAGAAAGTGTAGAAGAACAATGGGATATCCCGGGGCTGGAGAAAACCCTAGTTAATGAGCTGCAGCTACATTTACCGGTACAAGAATGGTTGGAAAAAGAGCCTGACTTACATGAGGAGAACTTGCAAGAACGTATTCTTGATATTGCAAACAAGCATTATCAAGATAAGGTTGAACAAGTAGGCGTAGAAATCATGAGCCAGTATGAGCGCGCCGTTATGTTGCAGAGTCTTGATTCTCATTGGCGTGAGCATCTGGCGGCACTTGATCATCTGCGGCAAGGTATTCATCTGCGGGGTTACGCACAGAAAAATCCGAAGCAAGAATATAAGCGTGAATCCTTCGAGTTATTTACGAATATGCTTGAGGAGATGAAAATCGAAGTCACTCGAGTACTGATGACAGTGAAAATAAAAGATGAGCAGCAAGTGGAGGCTGTAGCTGAATCATTGCATGCACCGGAAAATGTGCAGTATCAACACCCTAGTTATGGTGGTGCATTAAGTGAAGAGTCAGATCAAGCGTCTGACGAAGCTGATAAAGAAGAAAAAACTCAGCCATTTGTACGCCAGAGTGGCAAAGTTGGGAGAAATAGTCCGTGTCCGTGTGGATCAGGCAAGAAATATAAAAACTGTCACGGCAAGATAAAATAATTTTATATGAAAAGATAGAAACCATGCGTCTATGTTAATTAGCGAATGGTTTCTTTTTTTTTTGCAAGGCTAGTGATAAATAGTTATTAGAATCTCCTTGCCGATTCAAGGGTTATGGTATAATTCCCCGATTTTACAATAATCACGCATAATTGAATAGCATCATGTTGTTGGAGTAAAGAGAAATAACTATTAAAATCAAAATGTTGTATAAAATAAATTAGACGGAACTGTAAAGATATGGCAGATACTGGTAGCTTTAAAATTGAAGAAGAAATGAATAGTCGACGACGCTTTTTAGTCACTGCAACTTCTGTGGCGGGTGGGGTTGCTGGCGTTGCTGTTGCAACGCCTTTTATGTTGAGCATGATGCCAAGTGAGAGGGCTAAAGCGGCAGGTGCGCCAGTTGAAGTGGATATCAGCAGACTGGAAGAAGGGTTGCTTTTGATGGTGGAATGGCGTGGAAGAGTTGTCTGGATTTTGAAGCGCACACCTAAAATGTTGGAAACTCTGGTAACACTTGAGGGTGAGCTGGCAGATCCTAATTCAGAAAAAGACCATCAGCCAGATTTTGCTAAAAATCAAACGCGTTCAATCAAGCCAGAAATTTTAGTAGTAGTAGGGCTTTGCACGCATCTGGGATGTTCTCCAGTTTTCCGAAAAGATATTGCGCCTGACGACCTTGGTGTAGATTGGCTGGGTGGATTCTTTTGCCCTTGTCATGGCTCGAAATTCGATTTGGCTGGACGTGTTTACAAAAATTTACCGGCACCAACTAATCTGGTTGTACCACCTCATTCATATTTGAGCGACAGTCGTCTTTTAATTGGTTCTGAAAGTAAGGAATCTGCATAAATGAGTAAAAACACAATGATTAAATGGATAGACAAACGCTTTCCATTGACCTCAAACTGGAAGGCGCATCTCACTGAGTATTATGCGCCAAAAAACTTTAACTTTTGGTACTACTTTGGCTCACTGGCCATGCTTGTATTGGTTAATCAGATAATAACTGGAATTTTCCTTACTATGAATTACAAACCTGATGCGAGCATGGCCTTTGCATCAGTGGAATATATCATGCGAGATGTAGACTTTGGCTGGTTGATTCGCTATATGCATTCAACTGGCGCCTCGATGTTTTTTGTCGTTGTTTATTTGCACATGTTCCGTGGCATGATGTATGGCTCATATCAAAAACCAAGAGAACTGCTATGGCTAGTGGGCATGGGTATATTTTTCATGCTCATGAGCTTGGCATTTACGGGTTATATTTTGCCATGGGGTCAGATGTCATACTGGGGCGCCCAGGTAATTATTAGTATGTTTGGCGCAATTCCATTAATTGGTGATACATTGTCACATTGGTTGTTGGGCGATTTCACACTTTCTGATGCGGCACTTAATCGATTTTTTGCTTATCATGTTGTAACGCTACCTATCCTATTAGTAACATTAGTTTTTGTGCACATACTTGCATTGCATGAAGTTGGATCAAATAACCCAGACGGCATAGAAATTAAAAAGAACCGCGATCCACAGACAAATATTCCTGTCGATGGTATTCCATTTCACCCTTATTATTCTGTTAAAGATATCTTTGGTGTGATTGGATTCTTGATTGTATTCTGCGCCATTATTTTCTTTGCACCGGAGTTTGGCGGATATTTCCTTGAGCACAATAACTTTATACCGGCTAATCAGCTACAAACACCAGATCACATTGCGCCTGTATGGTACTTCACGCCGTATTACTCGATGCTACGAGCGGTAACGGTTAATTTTCTCTGGATAGACGCGAAATTGTGGGGTGTTATATTAATGGCAGCTTCGGTAGTTATATTTGCCTTCTTGCCATGGTTGGATAAAAGTAAAGT
>JAJFJH010000305.1 GCA_021774155.1 Nitrosomonas sp. | reverse complement strand
TTGTTGTTTTGTCTCAACTGAGAGTTTTTCTGTTGCTTGAGTATAATAAGCAATACCACGCTCAATTCGCTCGACAGATTGCAAACCGCAGTGATGGCTGATATCTGTCGCCTTAGTAGACCATGGTGAAATCGTGCCGGGACGTGGCAACACCAACAACAACTCGCCAATGGGTTCAATTGTTTGCTGTACAGGCCCATAAATAAGCAGCTGTTTGAGAGCAGCAAGCTCACTCGGTTGCAATTCACGCACTAATACGCAGAAATGCCAATATTCAGCATAAATATGAGAAACTTGTGGGAGTTCGGCCTGAATGGTGCTGGTTAATTTTTCCAGACGAAATTTTGATAGTGCGCTACCGCCACGGAGTCGAAGCATTTAAAAATTTAGATTAATAATTTTAATACCGCAATTTTACACGAGAAGTTAACCCTACCTTGCCTTAAACATTCAATTATGAAGAACGCACCATCTATTTATTTAACATCCGAAATTCGGCAAATGGAACAAATGGTCTTCGCTTTGCCAGACCCACCGAATTTGATGGAAAAAGCAGGCTATGCTGCGGCACAGATTACTGCTGACAAACTATTATCAGAAACAAAAAGCCGTGTTCTGGTACTTGCTGGTCCCGGCAATAATGGCGGCGATGCATTTGTTGTTGCGCGTTATCTTAAACAGTGGAAATTTCAGATAACGTTGATATTTACCGGCCATCGTGACAAGTTATCTGCAGAGGCAAAACAGGCGCTGGATGCCTACTCAACTCTTGGTGGTGACATACTGAATGAAATTCCCAAGAACACCTACTGGGACGCCGTCATTGATGGGATCTTTGGTATTGGACTTGACCAGTATAAAGATAGACCACTAAACGAAAAGTATCTAAACATTATTAAGTCAGCCAATGATTTGAATGTACCCATTGTCGCCTTGGATATTCCAAGCGGCCTGGGTAGTGATAATGGTTGTATTCAACAAGCCGCCATTCATGCGACTTATACCACCACATTTATTGGTTTCAAGCCGGGACTATTTACCAATGACGGTCCTGATCATTGCGGTGAAGTTCTATTATGTGACCTTGAACTCAACCCACCAATATTACTGACACCCCACACTTGGTTACTTGATCAATCTTCTATACAACAATTTTTACCCTTTCCTCGCCATGCTAATAGTCACAAAGGCACTTATGGCAGTATTGGCCTCATTGGTGGTTCAACGAGTATGACTGGCGCTGTTTTATTGGCTGGGAGGGCAGCCTTAAAATTAGGTGCAGGACGTGTATATCTGGGACTCATTGGACGAGATGCGCCGGTTGTTGATATGACACAACCAGAATTAATGCTTCGATCTCCACATGATTTATTTAAAATGGAAAATATAAATTGCTTGATTGTTGGCCCTGGCCTAGGCTTGGAGTCAGATAGCCATACTTGGGTAGATTCTGCACTCAGCACGCACCACCCACTGGTACTTGATGCCGATGCTTTGAACCATATTGCTATAAATACTCATCTGGCAAATAAACTACAACGACGCAAGGCCCCGACCATTTTGACGCCTCATGCTGCAGAAGCTGCACGATTGTTAGACACTGAAACAAAAGATATTCAGATTGATCGTATGGCAGCGTCAATAAAATTAGCAAACTTTTTTAACTGTTATATTGTTTTAAAGGGTACGGGCAGCATTTGTGCCACACCGGATGGTCACCGTTACATCAATACTAGCGGCAATTCAGGTTTAAGTAGCGCGGGAACAGGTGACGTTTTGTCTGGCATAGTAGGCGCTTTACTAGCTCAGGGAATAAAAATAAAGGACGCTTTGTTATTGGCTACCTATCTACATGGCGCAGCAGCTGATACGCTACTTCAGCAAAATAACGGCCCTCTGGGCATGACCGCTTCAGAAATTATTAATCCAGCACGGCAATTACTGAATAGTTGGATCTACAAACCATAAGCCCGTTCCAATATATCATAAGGCTATGTCGTAGTTAATCGTTGAATTTTCCAACCATCTGATTGCAAATGATTTTTTTAGTTAAAAAATAGCGTAACTTAATGATTAATAAGATATCAATTAATTTTCAAACCATTTTCAACAATTAATTGCGACATAGCCTATCATAACCTCACCTTCTAATATTAATCAAACCTATCAACCTTATTAATTCATAAATCTCAGTACACCAACTAGAAATATGGGCTAATTTCATCGCTACTCCAGTCTTTAATTTATCCGCCGCATGATAAATTTTATCAACAATTCTCACTCTTCCTTACATAATATTTCAGAGGTTCTCTTACCATGCTGGTTGGCGTCGGATATATCATTATTATTATTTCAGTATTTGGTGGATTTGCACTTGCAGGCGGACATTTACTTGCTTTATGGCAACCTGTTGAAATATTGATGATCTGTGGTGGTGCAATTGGTGCATTTGTTGTTGGTAATTCAAGCAAAGCAATTAAAGCCACTTTAAAGGCGTTACCTGGAGTTTTTAAGGAAACGCCTTATAATAAAGCCGTTTACATGGAACTCATGACGCTACTTTATGATGTTTTATCAAAAATACGTAAAGAAGGCTTAATGTCCATTGAATCCGATGTAGATGACCCACAAAACAGCGCATTATTTTCCAAATACCCGGCAATTATTGCAGACCACCATGTTATTGAATTTATCACTGATTACCTGCGTTTAATGATTGGCGGCAATTTGAATTCAATGGAAATTGAGAATCTGATGGACAACGAATTAGAAACGCATCATCAAGAGGGTGAAGTGCCAGTTCATGTGGTAGCAAAGCTTGGTGATGGCCTACCTGCATTTGGGATTGTCGCTGCAGTTATGGGGGTTGTACATACCATGGAATCAGTTCACCTTCCACCAGCAGAGCTTGGCATGCTAATTGCTGCTGCATTGGTTGGAACTTTCTTAGGTATTCTTCTCGCATATGGCTTTGTAACACCGCTCTCTGGAAAGCTCGAACATCGTTTACATGAATCATCCAAACTGTTCGAATGTATCAAGGTCACGTTGCTAGCCAACCTTAATGGTTACTCTCCGGTATTAGCCATTGAATTTGGTCGAAAGGTTTTGTTTACAACTGAGCGGCCATCATTCATGGAACTGGAAGAACATGTCAAAAACAGCAAGTCTTAACATGAAGATTTTTGAAATGAGTTTTAATACCGTACTGAATAGGTAACCAATGTCTGACGATCTTTCTCAACGTCCAATTGTAATTAAACGTATAAAAAAAGTAGCAGGCGGACATCATGGCGGCGCTTGGAAAATAGCCTACGCTGATTTTGTCACCGCGATGATGGCATTTTTTTTATTGATGTGGCTTCTTGGATCTGCAGATGATGACAAATTAAAAGGCATTTCCGAGTATTTTGGCACACCGATGAAAATCGCATTCTTTGGTGGTCAAGGCGTTGGTGATAGATCAAGCATTGTTAAAGGTGGCGGTGCGGACTTAACTTACAGTGATGGTCAAGTTGACGCAGCGATCAATAAAGTAAGTGATTTTAACGTTGTCGACCTTGAAACACTTCGTAAAGAACAAGAACGTCGTGAGTATGAGCGTCTCAATCAACTTAAACTTAAGATTGAACATGCCATTGAATCAAACCCAATCTTAAATAAGTTTAAGAATCAATTATTGATAGACATCACAACTGAAGGTTTACGCATCCAAATCGTTGATGAAAAGAATCGACCCATGTTTGCCAGTGGCCGTGCAACATTACAGCCTTATACTAAATTTATACTGCATGAAATTGGCAAGATGCTCAATGATGTGCCCAACAGAGTCAGCTTATCAGGTCATACCGATGCAACGCCCTTTCCATCAGGTGACCGGGGATATAGTAACTGGGAATTATCTGCTGATCGCGCAAACGCATCTAGAAGAGAGCTAATCTCTGGTGGCATGATGTCTGATAAAGTACTGCGTGTTGTAGGGCTATCTTCTGCCGTATTATTCGACAAAGTAAACCCATTCAACCCAATCAATCGCAGAATCAGCATCATTGTAATGAATGAAAAAACTGAAAAAACCATTACCGAAGATGTCCAAAGTCTGGCTGTCGAAGACATTCTAGAATTAAACAAAGAAGCGACAGAGAGCGATGAAGTCAGCGCACCATAAACATTATCGTTGGCAAAATCTACCATCGACATTAGTCGCATTGTTGATTCAAATACTGGCTTTCTTCTTAGTTTCTTCATTCATCCTTGTTTTTGCACTTGATACATTAAGTTTATTTGAAGTCAGCTTATTACATAGCACTACTGCCGCGACTATTAGCTACCAGCAGAAGATGCCCAAATGGTGGACACTCATACATCTAGCTTTTTCTCCCGCATTAATTGCTACGTTAGCACTTTCTATATCACCCATTTGGTTTCTTGCTGGTTTTCTGATATTGATACTCATACAGGGGAAAACATTCCAAACACAAGTACCACTTTATCTGTCAAGTAATGAAGCAGCTGACGGCCTTGCTTCGTTATTACCTCAAGAAAAGAAATTCTCATTAATTGATGTTGGATGTGGGTGCGGTGGATTACTAAGTCAATTGAGTAAAACTCAGTCTAAAGGACACCTCTTTGGTATTGAAGCAGCGCCTATACCCTATTTACTAAGCAAATTGCGCGTCATGATAAGAGCGCCCAATTGTAACATTCAATGGGGTGATTTTTGGAAACATGATCTTGCGCCATATGATGTTGTGTACGCTTATCTTTCTCCTGTGCCAATGGAGTCACTGTGGCAGAAAGCACGCAAAGAAATGCGCCCCGGCAGCTTATTCATTAGCAACAGCTTTATTATCCCAGGTGTTGAACCAGAACAAACTATGGAGCTTAATGATCTGACTGGCTCAACGCTTTATTTATGGCGTATCTAATTAGTTATTGACGACGCCATGTTGTTCCCTTAGCGCCATCTTCGAGCACCACACCCGCCTCAAGTAATTGATTACGAATGTTGTCAGCCTCGGCGTAGTTACCATTTTCTCGCGCATCTAAACGCTCACAAACTAATTGTTCAATCGATTCAGATGTCATTTGACCCTCCCCCTTAACATCAATACTTTGTTGCAAATAATCTTGTGGGTTTTGTTGCAACAATCCTAGTTTTTCACCAAGCTGTTTAAGTAACGTTGCTTTTTGAGTTGAGCCGGTTTTATTAACCTCACTGGCAAGAACAAATAATACAGCGACGGCTTCCGACGTATTGAAATCATCATTCATTGCTCCTGCAAAAGATTGTGCCTCAGCGCTTTCCCAGTCAACATCGTCGTTCGTATCAACGCCATTTAATGCAGTGTATAGTCGATCTAATGCACTCTTTGCATCATTTAAATGATGGTCAGAATAATTCAAGGGACTACGGTAATGTGCTCGCAGAATAAAAAATCGCACGACTTCTGGCTGAAATTTTTTTAGAATCTCGCGTACAGTAAAGAAGTTACCTAAGGATTTAGACATCTTTTCGTTATCGACACGTACAAAACCGTTGTGCATCCAATAGTTAACAAAAGGATGGTCATGCGCCCCTTCACTTTGGGCAATTTCGTTCTCATGATGGGGAAACTGTAAATCCTGGCCACCACCATGGATGTCAAAATGCTCACCTAAATAATGCGCACACATCGCCGAACATTCTATATGCCAACCAGGGCGACCCCTACCCCAAGGGGAATCCCAATGCGGCTCCTCCGGTTTAGCGGCTTTCCACAACACAAAATCCAGAGGATCCTTTTTATGCTGATCAACCTCTACCCGTTCACCCGCACGCAAATCTTCCAATGCCTTGCCAGAAAGCTTTCCATATCCCGAAAAATTATGCACGGAATAATATACATCACCGTTATCAGCTGGATAAGCAAGCTTCTTTTCCACCAATGTTGCAATCATAGCAATCATTTTTTTAATATACTGAGTTGCACGAGGCTCAAATGAAGGCTTCAAAACACCCAATGCGGCGGCATCTTCGTCCATCGCTTGGATAAAACGATCTGTTAAAGCCTCAAATGGCTCTCCATTTTCAATCGCACGTTTAATTATTTTATCGTCGATATCCGTAATATTGCGCACGTAAGTCACATCATAACCAATACTTTTAAACCAACGCACGACTGTATCAAACACCACTAAAACACGAGCATGACCAAGGTGACAGTAGTCATAAACAGTCATACCACAGACATATATTTTGACGCTTCCTGGCATTAATGGGACAAAATCTTGCTTTGCTCTATTGAGCGTATTGTAAATTTTAAGCATTATGAATAAGTAAGATTGTGAAGCGGACTATGTTCTTGATAGAATCCTTGACATCCAGCGCATAATCAAATGAAAATGCCGGTGAATTATAACATAATGAACGTTCTGGATTTTCCTTCAGAACGCAATATCACATACGACGGGAGACGTTATGCGAATTATCCAACTATTTGTTTTTTCTTTGTTTCTACTAAGTAACGCTGCATTCGCCATCAATCCACAAGTCATAATAAAAACTAATCTTGGTGACGTTACACTTGAACTCTATCCTGAAAATGCACCCCAAACTGTAGAGAATTTTTTGGGTTATGTCGCTGACGACTTTTATAAAGGCACTATATTTCACCGTGTCATACCAAACTTCATGGTCCAGGGTGGCGGCTTTGATACAGCTTATAAAGAAAAAGCAACAAAATCACCCATTCAGAACGAGGCTGACAATGGCTTAAAGAATGAAATTGGCACTATTGCCATGGCTCGCACCTCAAATATACATTCTGCAACGGCACAATTTTTCATTAATGTGGCTAACAATTCTTTCCTTAACTTCACAGCCCCAAGTCAGCGTGGCTACGGTTACGCTGTCTTTGGCAAAGTAACCAGCGGTATGAATGTGATCAATCAAATTGGCAAAACACCCACAGGCTCTGGTGGCCCATTCCCAGGGGATGTACCAAAGTCCACTATCATTATCGAAACAATTGAATTAATTTCAACAACAGAATGACCTAAATAAAACAACTAAAACTTGGGAAATAAATGATTAAACTACATACTAACTACGGTGTTATCACACTTGAACTGGATAGTGAGAAGGCACCCGTTACCGCACAAAATTTTCTTGATTATGTCACCAGTGGATTCTATGACAACACAGTTTTTCATCGTGTCATTGATGACTTTATGATTCAAGGCGGCGGGTTTGAATCTGGCCTAAAACAAAAAACAACCAATGCGCCAATCCAAAATGAAGCAGCGAATGGCATGAAGAATGATATATATACTGTTGCCATGGCACGTACATCTGACGTTCATTCAGCAACCGCACAATTTTTTATTAATGTTGCCAGCAACGGATTCCTAAACCACACTGAGCCAACCGCACAAGGCTATGGCTACTGTGTTTTTGGTAAGGTAACGGAGGGCAAAGAAGTTGTTGATAAGATAAAGAAAGTTAAAACTGGAAGTAGTGGTGGGCACCAGAATGTGCCATTAGAAGACGTCGTTATCCAAAAAGTAGAGGTCGTTTAAATGACTTGATTAATTCTGAGTCAGATGAATGATGAGAATAACTATCTGAACACTGGCTTTTGAGTTAATCCGAAATATTCTGGGAGGCTGTCCGAGAATAGAATGATCTTCTGCTTCAAAATTACTTCCCCTCGCTACGACATCTATTCTCGGACAGCCTCCTAGTACCTAGACAGGCCTCTGGCCAAATCAGCCATAATATCATTGGGTGATTCTAACCCTACCGCGACACGTAATAAACCATCAGTAATGCCTGCACTGTCGCGTGCTTCTTGTGTAATACGACCATGCGTAGTCGATGCTGGGTGTGTCAATGTACTTTTTGCATCACCTAGATTCGCTGTAATAGAAATTAAACGGGACTCATCTATCACTCGCCAAGCACTCTCTTTACCTCCCTTTACTTCAAACGACACGATACCACCACCCGCTTTTTGCTGTTTTTGGGCTAGCTCATATTGCGGGTGTGATGGCAAACCAGGGTAGTAAATTCGTGCCACATTGGGCTGACTCTCCAGCCACCGAGCAATCTTCATCGCGTGAACAGTATGTGCATCCATACGGATTTTAAGTGTCTCAAGTCCTTTTAAAATCACCCAAGCATTAAACGCACTCATTGTAGGGCCAGCGGTCCGCAAAAATCCAAATACCCCGCCATCCATCAACAATTCACGATTACCCAATACAGCACCACCCAACACTCTGCCTTGGCCATCTAAATATTTTGTTGCGGAATGAATGACAATATCAGCGCCCAGTTCTAATGGCTTCTGCAATATTGGCGAACAAAAACAGTTGTCCACGGCAAGCCAAACACCTTTACGCTTTGCCAAAGCCGACAAAGCGGCTATATCAGAGATTTCTGTTAACGGGTTGGATGGTGTTTCTAGAAACAGTAATTTAGTCTTCGGCTTTATTGCAGCTTCCCATTCAGCCACATTAGTTGCGGACACGTAGGTTGTCTCAATATTAAAACGCTTTAGGATATTGTTAAATAGATTAATGGTCGCACCAAATAAACTACGCGACGCAACAATATGATCACCTGATGAAAGCAAACCCATTGTGCAAGAAAGAATAGCTGCCATACCTGTTGATGTCGCAATACATGTCTCAGCACCTTCTAATGCAGCCAATCGTTCTTCCATTGCAGTGACGGTAGGATTGGTAAAACGCGCATAAATATTTCCAGGTTCTTCACCGGAAAACCGTGCAGCAGCTTGAGCCGCACTTTCAAAAACAAAACTTGAGGTCAGATACATGGCCTCAGAATGCTCATTAAATTGACTGCGGTGAATACCCGTATGTATTGCTAGTGTTTCTTGTTCGAGATCGTCAGACACACAGAACCTTACTAAATGTTTTTATTAATTGGTTGATTATGACGGAATCTAATTTGACATTCAATTAGTCCATTGTTGCAAAGCTTAAGTCTAGCTGCGTACTGGATTTCCTTTGGAGCTTTATTAGACCATCATTCCGCTGCGATTCTAACGCGCTCAAATAATCTGATGTCACATCACCCGTTATGTAGTTTCCATCAAAACAGGAAGTTTCAAAACTTTTAAGTGATGGGTTAACCTTCGACACACATTGTTTCAGAGCTTCAAGATCTTGGAAAATGATATGATCGGCACCAATTTCTCGGCCAATCTCTAATTCACTACAATCTGTCGCGATTAACTCTTGGCGCGTTGGCATATCAATACCATAGACATTCGGATGCCGTATAGGCGGTGCCGCAGAAGCGAAGTAAATATTATTTGCACCTGCTTCTCGAGCCATTTGTACAATTTCTCGGCTGGTTGTGCCGCGTACAATAGAATCATCCACCAACAACACATTCTTATTTTTAAACTCTACACTCATTGCATTAAGCTTTTGGCGAACAGATTTACGGCGCATTTGTTGTCCCGGCATAATGAAAGTGCGTCCGATATATCGATTTTTAACAAAACCTTCTCTGAAATTCACACCCAAATGATTAGCTAACTGCAAAGCGCTTGGCCGACTAGAATCGGGAATTGGAATCACCACATCAATATCGAGGTGCCGCATGTTCTTACTAATTTTATCAGCTAAACTCTCTCCCATATTGAGACGTGTTTCATAGACTGAAACGCCGTCCATCATCGAATCAGGACGTGCCAAATAGACGTATTCAAAAATACATGGGTTCAATGAAGGATTCGTTGCGCATTGTTTACTATAGAAATTACCATCATCATCAATAAATATCGCTTCACCAGGTGCAATATCACGTATTAATTTAAACCCAAGTGTATCAAGTGCTACACTCTCTGAAGCTACTAAATATTCTGTTCCATGTTCTGTCTCCATAGAACCAAAAACTAGTGGGCGTATTCCATAAGGATCACGAAAAGCTAGCAGCCCATAGCCCGCAATCATTGCAACAACAGCATAAGCACCCTGACAGCGCTGATGCACACCAGTTACAGCTGCGAAAATAGTCGCGGGATCAAGTTGATAATTGTCTGTACTACTTTGCAATTCATGCGCTAGCACATTGAGTAGTACTTCAGAATCTGAATTCGTATTGACATGACGCAAATCGGCCCGAAATAATTCTCGATTCAATTGAGCCGCATTGGTTAGGTTTCCATTGTGCGCCAATACTACGCCAAAAGGCGAATTAACATAAAACGGCTGCGCTTCAGCAGGTGAACTCACGGAACCCGCCGTTGGATAACGGACATGAGCAATACCCATATTACCCACAATCGAACGCATATTACGTGTACGAAACACATCCCGAATCATTCCGCACCCTTTATGCATATGAAAGGTGTTTTCTTCTGCTGTTACAATACCACCCGCATCTTGACCACGATGCTGCAGCATTAACAAACCGTCATACAATAGCTGATTAGCCGGTGATTTTGCAACAATACCGAGAATTCCACACATAAATAAACTCCGCGAATTAAACTCGGATCAGCAAAGAAATAATAGAATAATTGATCATACTTTATAAAAGTTCTCTCTTAAAACATGTGAATTATTCTTCATCATTTTCAAAACTAATCCGCTGAGATATCTCGTTTGGTAACCAGACCACGACTTCCATAGCTGCGGTTTCCAAAGGACGATTGAGTAATGCTTGTTGCCAAAAAGGTTGCTTAGGTAATCCTGTTAATCCGGCAATCAAAACCAGAATCATCACGACGACAAACCCACGTAAGAAACCAAAAAACGCACCAAGTAACCGGTCAATAAATCCTAACCCAATACTTTTAATGGCAGATGACAACAACATAGTCACCAACATCATTACCAGTAATACGGAGATGAACACAACCACAAATGCTATTAATATGCGTAGCGACTCCCCAGTAATACTGGACGGCAACATTGGTTCAAATTGACCCGTAAAAGAACCTGCGGCCATAAATGCAATGACCCATCCAGCTAAAGACAATATTTCACGTACAAATCCTCGCATAATACTAACCAGGATAGACACGAAAATAATGCCCAGAACGACATAATCAAGGATCGTCATTTGAGAACAGGTAATGAATGTATATTTAGTAGCGACAAAAACTTAACTTTACTTAGAAATCCTTACACGCAAACTATCTAGCCGTTACAACACCATTTAATCCAAATTGATTCAGTTTTCTAAGTTCATTTTCCGCCGATATACGAGATGAAAAAGGACCGACTCGCACGCGCATCATCTCTTTATTATTAACATACAATGTTTCCGTATAAGCTTGAACGCCATTTGACACAAGATTTTGCTGTTGTTGTTTTGCCTTAGAATGATTTGAAAAAGCACCAAGTTGAACAACAAATTCAAGCGTGCCCGCAGCAGCACTAGCATGACCAGCCACCGGATTGTCTTGAGAGACAATCTTAATATAAGAAGGTTTGGTACCTGGTATAGGTATGCGGTTTTGTTCAACTATCAGTTTCTCTGAATCCTCGTCCACAAATGGCGGCACAACTGTCTCAATAGATAAAGACTCTTCTGTTGGTATTTCACCATACGGGTCAGCAGCAAGCAAACCACCTGAATCCAGTAATGTAGGTGAAAAATCAGTGGCATATTCCTCAGGAGCAAAATTAATCTCCATTTCAAGCTGCTCTAATTTTGGTTCTTCATCAAATATCATCGGCAAAATTATAACGGCAGCAATTACCAATGTTGTCGCGCCAAGTAAGCGCCTTCTAGCACGCTTTCTTAGTAACAATTCTTCTTCGCTGATATTCTGTGTCATTTGAAATACCTGATCGTTACTCACACCGCGTAACATTTTTATGCTGTAACACGGCACTAACTGTATAAAATGAACCTAGCACACAGATTCTATCATTATTAGTCGCCTGCTCACAGGCAAATCCATAGGCGGCGACAGGATCATGAAAAACAATGACATCTCCATCTTTTTTCTTTATACCTGCATTTTCAAGGATTTCAGCCAGTTCATCCCCACTAACACCACGTGGCACATTTAATGAAGACACTAGCCATATATCAACGCAATGCTTTAAAGCCAACACCACTCCAGCGATATCTTTATCTTTCAACATGGAAAATACTGCATAGGTCTTGTTATATGGCCTCATGGACTCAAGGTTGTTAGCTAAAACGCGCGCAGAGTCAGGGTTATGGGCCACATCAACTATTTCTATCGGCTGCCCTAAAAACACTTGAAATCGCCCAGGTAATTGAATATCTAATAAACCTAGGCGTATATTGCTAATACTTACCGGCACATTGTCTCTCAGCACATCTAACGCCATCAAACACGCACTGGCATTCTGTAGCTGATTTTCTCCACGAAGAGATGGATAAGGAAGGCAATAATGCTTTCCATTTGGCCCCCAAAAACGCCATTGATCATCTTGAGTTATATAACCAAAATTATCATTTATTTGCCGCAGATCCGCACCGATTGATTCTGCTTGCTGAGCTATTGTTAACGGCGCATTTGGTTCCGAGCAAATAGCAACCTTCGTATTTCTAAAAATACCCGCTTTTTCGAATCCAATAGTCTCTCGTGTAAGACCAAGGTAGTCCGTATGATCCAAACCAATACTGGTTAGAATAGCGCAATCAGCATCAAATACATTAGTTGCATCTAAGCGACCGCCTAAACCCACTTCTAACACTGCAATATCCACCTTAAACTGCACAAATAAATGCATGGCAGCAAGCGTACTAAATTCAAAATAAGTTAGAGAAGTTCCACTTTCAACTCTTATTGATTCAATTAAGCCAAAAGTCTCACATAAGGCGTCGCTTTCTATCTCTTTCCGGTCAATACGAATACGTTCGTTATAACGCAGCAGATGAGGGGAAGTGTAGCAACCAACATGGTAACCCGCATGACTCAGAATAGATTCCAGCATAGAGCATACAGAGCCTTTTCCATTGGTGCCTCCAACAATAATGACAGGAAAACAATGGGTTAAATTTAAATCACTCTTAACCTTGTTAATACGTTCCAACCCCAATTCAATGGATGTAGGATGTATTTTCTCAAGATGAACCAACCACTCATCAAGCGACATCAGACTTGAATTTGAATCAGAAATAAAACCGACCATGCTTGTTTTCAGCAATCATCTAGCCATTATGTGACAAGTGCACACACTAGTAATCAGCAGACAAATCTGGTACTGGAACAGGTACACGCATTAATAAAGTACATAGATTAACAATTTTGTCACGTATTTGCCTACGATCAACGATCATGTCGATAGCACCATGGTCTAACAAGAACTCAGCACGCTGGAACCCATCAGGCAGTTTCTCACGCACCGTTTGCTCAATCACACGCGGACCAGCAAAACCTATCAAAGCACCGGGTTCCGCGATGACAACATCACCAATAAAAGCAAAACTAGCCGATACACCGCCCATTGTTGGGTCAGTTAAAACAGAAATAAAAGGAAGTTTTTCTTTACTAAGTCGTGTTAAAGCTGCCGTTGTTTTTGCCATTTGCATCAGGGAATACAAGCCTTCTTGCATACGCGCGCCACCACTTGCAGAGAAGCAAATAAATGGCATACGTTTTTCAACACAAACTTGTACGCCACGAACAAAACGCTCACCAACGACCGACCCCATTGAGCCACCCATAAAACCAAACTCAAAAACAGCAACAACAACAGGCACGTTCTTAATTCTACC
The DNA here is from genome assembly GCA_021774155.1 of Nitrosomonas sp. Lineage (GTDB taxonomy): Bacteria > Pseudomonadota > Gammaproteobacteria > Burkholderiales > Nitrosomonadaceae > Nitrosomonas. Next base: position 11,653 of record JAJFJH010000305.1, on the reverse strand, counting down.
CTGCATCACGACCAGCGCATCATCTTCCTCTGTGTTTTCGCACGCCTGGGATAACCGGTCAATATAACGCTTACTATCTTTAAATTTAAGCGGATCCGTTGCAACCACCTCTTCACCAATCTCATTACGCCCTTCTGCATCAAGTAATAAATTTAGACGATTTCTTGCGGAGATACGATTATGCCAATCGCACCGTGGACAGACGTTAAGGTTTTTATTCAGATCGGTATAGTAAAGCACCGCTTCGCAAGCGCTACATTTGCTCCAAAGCCCTTCCGGTACAATTTTTTTATCGCCATTCTCTTTTCGTTTGATCTTAGGCGGAATAATATTTTGAAACCAGCTCATGAATTCAACATCCTATATTTGGTACGCAGCAAAGTCATTCTTATTTCTCATCAATTGCATGACGTAATGTACTTAACAGTTTACCCACATTGGATAACATATCTGCTTTGGACGACTGCTCGATTTCTTCAATAATACGACTACCCACAACGACTGCATCAGCGAGTTCTGAAACAGCTTTTGCCGTTTCACCATCACGAATACCAAAACCAACACCGATTGGAATAGAAATATTCTCACGCAATTGCACCATCATATCAGCTACTTCAACCAAATTCAGGTTTGACGCACCCGTCACGCCCTTTAACGAAACATAGTAAACGTAGCCCTGCGCGAGCTTGGCCACATGCTGCATACGACTTTGTAATGTGGTTGGTGACATCAAAAAGATCGCATCAATACCCTGTTTATTCAACTGAGCAACCCATGCATCAGACTCTTCCGGTGGATAATCAACGGTTAAAACGCCATCAACACCACTCGCTTTTGCCTTAGTCGCAAAAGTCTCATAACCCATTGCTTCAACAGGATTAGCATAACCCATTAATACCACCGGCGTATTTGCATCCGTTTTTCTGAATTCTGACACCATCCCAAACACATCACCTAAGCTGACATGATGTTTAAGTGCTCGTTCAGATGACCGCTGAATCGTTGGGCCATCAGCCATAGGGTCAGAAAATGGCACACCAAGTTCGATAACATCGACACCCGCTCTTACCATTTCGTGCATCAACGGAACAGTCATTGACGGATCAGGATCACCCGCTGTGATAAAAGGGATCAACGCTTTTCTATCTTGCGATTTAAGTGTTGCAAATATTGTAGCAATACGATTCATACTTATTAAGCGTTATGTAAATTGATTAATATTACTTGTTAAAGCGTCAAGCCAGACATTTGTGCAACAGTCGCCATGTCTTTGTCACCCCGCCCTGAAAGATTAACCAATAACAATTTATCTTTGCTGAGTGTCGGTGCATATTTAGCCGCATAAGCCAACGCATGACTGGATTCTAAAGCAGGCATAATGCCTTCATACCGGCATAAGGCATGAAATGCCTCTAAAGCTTCATCATCAGTAACCCCTGCATATTCAGCACGACCAATATCTTTAAGCCACGCGTGTTCTGGTCCCACACCCGGATAATCTAACCCGGCTGAAACTGAATGCGTTTCAACAATCTGACCATTTTCATCTTGAATGAGATAGGTGCGGTTCCCGTGTAGCACGCCCGGCACACCTTTCATCAAGGTCGCTGCATGTTGGCCTGTTTCCAACCCTTTACCCGCAGCTTCTACACCTATCATACGAACATTCTCTTCATTAATGTACGGGTAAAACAATCCGATCGCATTGGAACCCCCACCTACACAGGCAATCAGTGCATCGGGTTGCTGCCCGAATTGCTCTTCCATTTGTACCTTGGCTTCTTCACCAATAACCGTTTGGAAATCACGCACCATCATCGGATAAGGATGCGGCCCAGCAACTGTACCAATAATATAAAAGGTATCTTCTACATTGGTAACCCAATCTCTCATGGCTTCGTTCAAAGCATCTTTTAATGTCTTAGAACCTGATTCAACTGGTATAACCGTCGCACCCAGCAATTTCATCCGATAGACATTGGTCGCCTGCCGCCGAATGTCCTCTGACCCCATGTAAACCACACATTCCATACCATAACGCGCAGCTACTGTCGCAGTAGCAACACCATGCTGACCTGCACCGGTTTCAGCTATCACACGAGATTTACTCATACGTCGCGCTAATAACGCTTGACCAATGGTATTGTTAACTTTATGCGCTCCAGTATGATTCAAGTCTTCTCGTTTAAGAAGAATTTGTGCGCCACCGAGATGCTCCGACCAACGCCTAGCATGATAAATAGGACTTGGACGTCCTACAAAATGTTTTAGCTCGTGTGCAAACTCAGCTTGAAAGTCAGGATCATTACGGTAGTGTTCATATTGAACACGTAAATCATCAAGCGCCGAAATCAGTGTTTCGGCAACAAACACACCCCCGTAAGGGCCAAAATGTCCCTTCTCATCTGGAAGATCATAAACATTCACTATCTCTAACTCCTTGCATGAAAGCAGCAATTTTTGTTTTGTCCTTAATACCTTTTGTAGCCTCCACGCCACTCGAAACATCAACAGCCCATGGTCGCGTCTGTTTGATTGCTGATACTACATTGCTTGGATTTAGGCCACCAGAAAGTATCACAGGCAAAGGCAAATCTTGAGGTACCAACGCCCAATCAAACACATGACCTGTCCCACCAGGCATACCCGCTGTGTAAGTATCAAGTAACAATCCTCGCGCATTACTATAACGAGTAGCGTATTGTAACAAATCTATCCCATCTTTGACTTGAATCGCTTTGATATAGGGTAATGAAAATTGATCACAAAACTCGGGCGATTCATCGCCATGAAACTGTAACAAACTCAAGCGACCAGCGGCAGATGTTTCTGCAACCCACTCTGCAGTAGGGTTTACATAAACTCCAACTTTATTAATAAAGGGTGGCAAAATTACTTCAATTTGACGAACATCATTAGGTGTGACACTACGTGAACTTTTTGGCCAGAACACAAAACCGAGCGCGTCCGCGCCTAATTCAATTGCTGATAACGCATCTTCTCTACGCGTAATCCCGCATACTTTTACACGGACGAACATAAATAAATTGATTTAAAAAAAACAAAATTATATATTTTGTCCCGCCAAGTTACTAACCTTATTTCTTTACAACGGTTAGCCTAACCTAGTTTTTATTGATAAATCAAGGGTAAAGACATCATTAGCGGAGCATTTTTAAAGTGTGGCAAGTTCCACTTAGTTTCATAAGTCACACCCGCCAAATAAAGTCCATCCGCAGAAAAAGTGGGGGCAGCTTTTGCACGATCACAGCTTTTCAAAAGCTCTGACATCCATTCAGGCGAATATTTCCCCTTACCAACATAGACAAGACAACCCACCATATTTCTTACCATATGGTGCAAAAATGCATTTGCACTAAACTCAAAAACAAAAGTATTACCCTGGCAAGATATATCAAGCTTAGTTATTTCTCGTACGGGAAATTTAGCCTGACATTCAGCAGCACGGAAAGAAGAAAAATCGTGTTTGCCCAGCAAGGTGGTCGCAGCAAGTTGCATTTGCTGAATATTCAATGGTTGGTGAAACCAACCAACTTTCTTATTCAATAGCCCAGGGCGGACAGGCTGATTAACTAAAACATATAAATAATGACGCTCGACCGCACTGTAACGCGCATGAAAATCATCATTAGTCTCTGATGCCCACAAAACAGATATATCATCAGGCAAGAATGAATTGGCACCACGCACCCAGGCACTTAACGGACGTTTTACCTGTGTATCGAAATGAACAACTTGATAAAGCGCATGAACGCCGGTATCAGTTCGCCCTGCAGTCACGACGCGAATATTGGTACAGGCAATTCTAGATAATGCAGATTCGAGTGAGTCTTGCACAGAACATTTTGCAGGCTGACTTTGCCAACCACAGTAACGACTCCCATCATATTCTAGAATCAGGATGATTCTCATTAGGTGAGAGCAGCTACAGTAGTTTTTCTCCGGAACTGCTTCGCATCAACTAGAAAATATATCACTTAAGATTAAGATAAACGTTCCAACATACTTTTAGCTTTCTCTCGCTGCCCAACGTCACCTTCTTTGACTACTTCTTCAAGTATTTCCTTAGCACCTTCACTATCATCCATTTCTATGTATGCTTTCGCCAAGTCAATTTTAGTTTCGACATCATACCAATGCTCATCATGCTCCTCTGGTTCAGCAGCAGTCGCAGTATTATCTGAAGTTGCCGTCTCACTCGGTATAGCTGCAAAATCCAAATTAGCATCTGCAGTCACTTCATCTGAAGATTCTTGATTACTCTCTGGCGTATCTGACGCTTCTGGGAAATCTATTGATAAGTCTGATTTCTCATCTTGACTCTGAGTCTCTGTTTCTTCAGATACGCCCTCGTCAAGAGACATATCTTCAGCAGGTTCAGCTGGCGTGTCAAGATCAAATGAAATGCTATTATCGGTTTCTGTCGACTCAGCTTCACTATCAACCTCCTCAGTCACAGCAGGGGATGCTTCGCCATCAGTCAGATTCTCTGAGTCTAAATTAAACTCAAAATCCATTTCATTTTCCTGTTGCGTAACCTCTGGCAATTCAGACTCTGGTGTTTCCGCTATCGCTTGTCTCTCGTTCTGAATGGCCTCTTCCAACGAAGCAATTGCTTCGTCAGTAAATGCTAGCTCCTCGTCCGAATCTGTTGCATCACCTGCCAATGAATCTACAGCTGAATCGTCTACATTGTCCTGTATTAGCTCATCAGTGAGTTCAATAGGCTGCTCTTGATCATCACTTTGCACATTGTTTTCATCAAGATGATCTAAATCCAAATCAATGTCGGCATCTGATTCAAGCTCAGGCTCTAATACAGGTTGCGATATATCTATACCTTCTTCATCAAGCAACGACGCTGGTTTAGCTATATCTTCACCCACAGTCTCTTCTTGAGAAAAATCCAGATTGATCTCTTCCGAGTCTTCTTTAAAATTATTAACATCAGGCGTATCAAAGATGGCTTCAGTTTCAGCTTGAACTTCCGCTTCAGGAGTCAAGTTATCTTCATTAGTTTGCGAAACACCTGGCTCTCCATGCGCTGCTAATGCATCAGCGGCAGCTACAGATGCCACTCTATCACGCAAAGAGGACCGCGAATCAAAATCTAGCTCGTCTCCATCTGCCTCTTTTTCAGTTTTATTACGACGTATCTTAATCGCAATTAATGCACTCAGCAGCATGAAAGCCAGCAAGCCACCAACATAAGCAATATTGTCTTTTAATTGATCCATAATGGACGCTTCAACTGGCGCATTATCCGACTCTTCAGCAAAATCCAATGCCGCGATGGATTCTTCCAATTCGATCTCAGACGAAAACAACTCATCTAATTCTTGTTCAGTGGTATCAACATTATTTTCTAATGCAGGTAAAACATCATCTATAGATCCAGGTACTAGATCATCAATCAATATCTCTTCATGCATATTTGACGTTTCTTTATACGCATTTTCAGCCTGTATTTGTGCTTGAGCCAAGACGGGGTCTTTTAGCTCTAATAACTGCTGTAAGTTTTTTATATTTTTTTCTAACAGCTCGATTCGCTCGTTCGCTTCCATCAACGCTAAACTTCTAGCAATTGAATCCTCTTCAATCATACGAAATCGTTCCTGCGAGTTATCGGATTCACCTTCACCAGATCCCAACATATCTCCCGTATGCACGCCACCTGACAGTCTCAATACCTCTTCGGGTTGCGCTTCTAATGCAACAACTTCATCTTCTACCGCTGTGATTATTTCACCCGAATCGACTTGCTTTAAGGACTCAGCCGCTGGCACTTCATTCGATACACCAGCCAATTCATTTTTATAATTGCGCCAATCGGCAACATGCACTTTTACTTCGGCATTAGCTTCCATTACAGAGATCTCTTCAATCTCATTAACAGAAGGAATACGTAGAATCTCTCCAACTTTAAGAAGGTTAATATTGTTCCCAATAAAGGCATCTTGATTGATACGAAACAGTGCAATCATTATTTGATTAAGGTTTGCACCATGTGGTGAGATTTGTTGAACAATTTTAGATAATGTGTCGCCCTGACTAACAGGCCCATAGGTATCGCCGGAAAAAGATTCTGAAACAACAGCTGATTCAGCTTGAATTTGCTCGATAACTGGTTCCGCCTGTACTTCAGACCCATCGGAATAAGTCTCCGCCACAACGGGCACATCAACAATGGTGGGGGCGACAGGCTCTGGTGTTGCCGATTCAACTGGGTCCAACAATACAGTGTATTCACGCATCAAGCGACCTGATGTCCAGCTCAGCTCCACCAATACATTCAAAAAAGGTTCGTTGATCGAGTTAGGTGAGGTTATTCTTATATATGGGTCGCCATTAGATCGAGCATCAATGGCTATTTCTAATGTGGATAAGAATGGCTCATAACTGATGCCCGCTTGGCGGAATGCCTCCTGCGAGGCCAAATTTGCAGTTAATGAGGACGACTCATTATTTCTAACTGCAACGAGGTCAATTTCAGCCTTGAGTGGTTGTCCTAGAGCAGAATTAAGCGTTAACTTTCCAAGTCCTGCAGCATAAATAACATACGGAGAAATTAATAAAGTTATAAACAAACATGCTCTAAAATAAAACTTATACACAGAGGTACCCTCTCTAGTTCTTGGGAAGATAAAAGATGCTAGCATTGTCCGTGCTAACGTAAGCTGTAATTATGGCATGCATTATATGCTAATTCATTTAAGAAAATATGTGTAGCTTCAGTATTATGAAACATATTTCTTTATAAAATTTAGAGCCTTAGAGATAATTATCTAATTTTCCACTATTATCCGCAACATTCTCCGCAACGGTTCAGCAGCACCCCATAGTAATTGATCACCCACAGTAAAAGCAGAAAGATACTCTCCGCCCATAGAAAGCTTACGCACACGACCAATGGGTACAGACAATGTTCCTGTCACAGCTGCCGGTGTTAATTTCTTTGTAGTTACTTCACGTTCATTAGGTACAAACTGTACCCAATCATTTGATTTAGAAATGACATCTTCAACCTCATCTAATGGAATATCATGCTTTAATTTAATCGTCAGCGCTTGACTATGACAACGCATCGCGCCCACTCGCACACAGATGCCATCTACTGGAATTTGTTCATCTCGTCCCATAATTTTATTTGTCTCAGCCTGACCTTTCCATTCTTCTCGACTTTGCCCATTGCCAACATCGGTGTCTATCCATGGAATCAAGCTACCCGCCAGTGGAACACCGAAATTTTCAACTGGAAATTTATCGTTGCGCAATATCCCAGCCACTTCACGATCAATATCAAGAATGCTTGACGCTGGATCATCTAATAGATTTTTTGCAACACGGTGAGTTTCACCCATTTGTTGCAACAACTCACGCATATTTTTTGCACCTGCACCGGATGCGGCTTGATAAGTCATGGCACTCATCCATTCCACCATGTTCTTCTCGAGCAAGCCGCCCATTGCCATCAGCATCAAGCTAACCGTACAATTACCGCCAATATAATTCTTCACACCATTGTGTAATGCTTGCTCGATCACAGGTTTATTAATTGGGTCAAGTATGATGATCGCATTTTTATCCATGCGCAGCTTGGAAGCTGCATCAATCCAATATCCTAGCCACCCTGCCTCACGCAGTTTGGCAAAAACCTTATTGGTGTAGTCCCCGCCTTGGCAAGAGATTACAATATCTAACGATTTAAGCTTATCAATATCGTAAGCATCTTCAAGTAGTGGTATGTCTATGCCAATATCTGGTCCTTTACCACCTTTTTGTGACGTTGTGAAAAAAACAGGTTCGACCAAAGAAAAATCACTTTCCTCGCACATCCGCTGCATGAGTACCGAACCAACCATACCTCGCCAACCAACAAATCCAACTCGTTTCATTTAATTTTCTCTAACTTTTATTCAATCTATTTTGTAATGAAAAAACTTAGCCTATAAGTTTTTTAAAACCGCATCACCCATTTCTACCGTCCCAACAAGTATCGTTCCTGGCTCGAAAATATCGCCGGTTCGATATTTTTGAGACAACACTTTTTGCACTGCACTTTCAATGCGCAGGGCGGCTTCTTCTTGATTAAACGTATAACGCAACATCATTGCCACCGAGAGTATCGTCGCTAATGGGTTCGCCACATTCTTACCCGCAATATCAGGCGCTGAACCATGAATCGGCTCAAACAATCCTTTATTATTCTCATCCAGCGATGCGGATGGCAACATCCCGATGGACCCGGTAAGCATAGACGCTTCATCCGACAGAATATCGCCAAAAATATTTCCTGTAACCATCACATCGAATTGTTTAGGATCTCGAATCAACTGCATTGCAGCATTATCAACCAACATATGAGAAAGCGACACATCGGGATAGTCCTTAGCAGTTTCCGTCACCACGTCACGCCAAAGCTGCGTACATTCCAGCACATTCATCTTATCGACCGAACACAACTTACGATCTCGTTTTTGCGCCGCCTGAAAAGCAACATGGGCAATTCTACGAATCTCGACTTCATTGTAGACCATGGTATTGAAACCCGTACGTAGATTATCACGCAGTTCAATACCACGCGGCTCACCAAAGTAAATATCGCCCGTCAACTCACGCACGATCATAATATCCAGTCCAGCCACCACTTCTGGCTTTAATGTTGAGGCATTAGCCAGCTCTGGATATAAAATAGCCGGACGTAGATTCGCAAATAGATTAAGCGCCTTACGTATCCCTAATAGTCCCCTTTCTGGGCGATTCTCTCTGGATAACGCATCATATTGCGGGCCACCAACAGCACCTAGCATCACTGCGTCTGCATCTTTAACCAACTGACAGGTAACATCAGGAAACGGCTCGCCCGTTGCATCAACTGCGCAACCGCCTAGCAGACCCGACTCCAATTCAATCTTCAGGCCGTCACGTCTGAGCACATCTAATACACGCACACCTTGAGCAATAATTTCCGGGCCAATTCCGTCACCCGCTAAAACAGCAATTTTCATATCACCCTTTAACTACCAAATAATCAATGCCTAAATAAACAGCCACGGCTGTTCAGCACGTCTTTTTTGCTCAAACTGTTTAATTTTCTCTGAATGCTGCAATGTCAAACCAATTTCATCCAGGCCATTCAATAAACAATGTTTACGAAATGCGTCAATATCAAATTCGAATGCGCCTCCATCAGGTGCCGTGACGACTTGCGACTCTAGATCAACAACCAAAGAATACCCTCTGGTTGCTTTTACTTCATCAAACAACTGATCAATGATTTTTGAGTCCAGTACGATAGGTAACAACCCAATCTTGAAACAATTATTGTAGAAAATATCCGCATAACTTGGCGCAATAACAACACGAAACCCAAAATCTTGCAGCGCCCAGGGTGCATGTTCACGGCTAGAGCCACAACCAAAATTTGCACGCGCAAGTAACACTTGTGCATTTGCATAACGTGCCTGATTCAAAACAAAATCAGTATTCACCTGACGTTGAGAACAGTCCATACCCGGCTCACCATGATCCAAGTAACGCCATTCATCAAACAAATTCGGACCAAAACCAGAGCGTTTGATCGACTTTAAAAATTGTTTAGGAATAATGGCATCTGTATCAACATTAGCGCGATCCATTGGCACCACCAATCCATCAAAATTAGTAAATTTTTTCATAGTTTATTTCACCGATCGCTCAATTGCTTCGCCACCCCGTTGCAGATCTTTACCAAATCCCGCCCAAGTATTACAGGCTGACAAATGAAAAACGGCAATAAGTAAAGCTATCGCAGACAAAATTTTCATAGCAGCCTTCCTTTAAAATTCAAGCAATTCATTAATCTAATTAAACCATCACACTTACATCTACGAAATGACCGGCTACCGCAGCTGCGGCCGCCATTGCTGGACTTACCAGGTGCGTTCTACCACCAGGGCCTTGTCGACCTTCAAAATTACGATTAGAAGTCGAGGCACAACGCTCACCCGACATCAACCGATCATCATTCATCGCCAAACACATTGAACAACCGGGCTCGCGCCATTCAAATCCAGCCTCACGAAAAACCTTATCTAGTCCTTCTTTTTCAGCTTGATTTTTAACTAAACCAGATCCTGGCACCACCAGCGCCAGTTTAATGTTTGAAGCAATCCGCTGGCCTTTAATAACGCTAGCAGCCGCACGTAAGTCTTCAATTCGTGAATTGGTACAGGAGCCAATAAACACTTTATCAACCATAATTTCATTGATCGGCGTATTCGGTTCCAGCCCCATGTACTTCAAAGCATTTTCCATATCTTGTCGCTTTACTTCATCCGTTATCTGCATCGGATCAGGCACACAGCTATCAACCGTTGTCACCATTTCTGGCGATGTACCCCATGTGACTTGTGGTTTTACCCGTTCCCCATCCAATGTAATGACCGCATCAAAAACCGCATTATCATCGCTTTTCAAAGTCCGCCAATAAGTCGTTGCTTTACCCCAAGACTCATCTTTTGGTGCAAATGGACGTCCTTTAATATATTTAATCGTCGTTTCATCAACCGCAATCATGCCCGCACGCGCACCCGCTTCAATTGCCATATTACAAAGTGTCATACGTCCTTCCATGGACAATGAACGGATTGCACTCCCCGCAAATTCGATAGCGTAACCAGTGCCGCCAGCCGTGCCAATCTCGCCAATCACAGCCAGCGCAATATCCTTGGCCGTAATACCATGACCTAGCTGACCCTCAACTAGCACCTGCATAGATTTCGCTTTTTTCATCAACAAACATTGGGTAGCAAGCACATGTTCCACCTCAGACGTGCCAATACCAAAAGCTAAGCAACCAAATGCGCCATGTGTACTGGTGTGCGAATCACCACACACCACTGTCATACCCGGCAATGTTGCACCTTGCTCTGGGCCAATCACATGAACAATACCTTGACGCAGGTCACTCATTTTGAATTCTGTAATGCCCAAGTCATCACAGTTTTGATCAAGTGTATCAACCTGCAATCGTGACGTTGGGTCACTAATGCCTTGACCACGATCGGTGGTGGGTACATTATGATCCGCAACCGCAAGAATAGAATTCACACGCCACGGCTTGCGTCCAGCCATTCTTAAGCCTTCAAACGCCTGGGGACTAGTGACTTCATGTACCGAATGCCGATCAATATAAATTAATGCCATACTGTCAGAATCACCTGACTGCGTATGAACAAGATGTTGCTGCCAAAGTTTGTCGTATAATGTTTCTTTCATCCTAGCTCCCTACAATGCGTGGGAATTATCCCATAAAGCAATCATAATATACAGATTGAACGTTGTAATTAACAAAAAGTAAACCATCGGTTCTGCCGGCAGACTCTAGAAGCTTGAAAATTACGGGATTCATTAGAAGTCTCACTTACCTGTGAACCGCCTAAAGTTATAATGGTGAACCAGAACTGAATCGTCCCGATTTTCCTAGAGACATTTTAGTTTGAGCCAAGCAGCCTCATCTGACTCTTCCAATTGGCGATAATATGCCATTTCGCATTCTATCGGTGGAATGTTTCCTATTGATTCCAATAATCGGCGATTGTTAAACCAATCAACCCACGCCAAGGTTGCGAATCCTACTTCATCAACATTA
>JAJFJH010000304.1 GCA_021774155.1 Nitrosomonas sp. | reverse complement strand
ATACGATTGGCAGGCTATACAGAAGATGAAAAACTGAATATTGCCACGCGTTATTTATTGCCTAAGCAAATGAAGAATCACGGCCTTAAGGGGAATGAATTGAACGTTTCTGAATCAGCTATACGTAATATTGCCCGGTATTACACCAGAGAAGCTGGTGTGCGTGCGATGGAGCGAGAGATTTCTAAGATTTGTCGTAAAGTCGTAAAGTCATTACTGCTTAAAGGCGGCAAGAATAAAGTGTCAGTTACGGCACGTAACCTTGAGAAGTATTTGGGAGTCCGCCATTATTCTTATGGAATCGCTGAAGAGAAGAATCAAGTAGGACAAGTTTCTGGTTTAGCATGGACAGAAGTGGGTGGTGAGTTGCTGACTATCGAAGCCGTTGTCTTGCCTGGTAAAGGTAAAACGATTACGACAGGCAAGCTGGGCGAAGTTATGCAGGAATCTATACAAACGGCTTTGTCTGTTGTTAGAAGTCGTTCCCAACTTCTAGGTATCGCAGAAGATTTCTACCAAGCGAATGATTTGCATATTCACTTGCCTGAAGGTGCAACTCCTAAGGATGGCCCGAGTGCCGGTATTGGTATTTGCGTGGCAATGGTTTCGGTCTTAACGGGTATTCCAGTGCGTGCATCTGTCGCAATGACCGGCGAGATTACGCTACGTGGTGAGGTGTTGCCAATTGGTGGACTTAAAGAGAAATTACTGGCAGCGCATCGTGCGGGTATCAAGAAAGTATTAATACCAGAAGAGAATATAAAAGATTTGGTTGAGATTCCTGTGGATATTAAGAATAAATTAAATATTCATCCGGTTAGGTGGATTGATCAGGTGCTTGAACAAGCATTAGAGCATAAACCTGAATCGCTTTCTAAGCCAGATGCCTCGTTGATAGCCGTTAAAAAAGGTAAATTGGTTGATACTGTTGTAAAGCATTAAACACACCAAGCAACCTGTAAAAGTTGCTTTGTTATGCGTATCTGATAGTGCTTTATTAGCCCAATAAAAAACCCCGATAGTTTGACATACAATCTCTATAGGGGTTTTTTATTACTTGAATTATATCTGTCTTACATGTGCCAAATAACCATTCCAATAACGAGAAATGCAATGGTAGAAATACTGAATAATTTGAAAATATCTGTGTCTGTGGCTCTGTTGTTCTCTTCTTCGCTCATAACTAAATCTCCATTTACTTTAAAATTTTTACTTCTTCGTTTTAAGTTCTACTTCTCTTTCTAAAAAAAGCCAATGTAACTCGACCTTTCGTTTTAACAGCCACATTACAATCCGTGGTGTTACAACTTCTGACACTCTCTGTTCTTACACGCACATTGTTACACAGCAATCTAATGTAATCAACCGCATTGCAACCGATTAGTTAAAACAGATTAAAAAGGATTCTAACTCATATTTCCTGACAAAGAAAGTACCTTAGAAATAGATATGTTAAGTATCTTTTTTCTAATAATACTACGAGTTAATTAATATCTTTTGTTTTCCTTAATAATCAAGTGGGTATTTTGGGGGAATTAATGTGCTGCTTGTTTATATCTTTGGTAACGTGACACCATGTTGACCCTGATACTTGCCGCCGCGATCTTTATAGGAAGTTTCACACGCCTCGTTTGATTCAAAGAAAATGACTTGTGCGACACCTTCATTGGCATATATTTTTGCGGGCAACGGCGTTGTGTTGGAAAACTCCAGTGTGACATAGCCTTCCCATTCCGGCTCGAAAGGGGTGACATTCACTATAATGCCACAGCGTGCGTAGGTTGATTTACCAAGACAAATGGTGAGTACATTACGTGGAATACGAAAATATTCAATGGTGCGGGCGAGGGCGAATGAATTTGGCGGAATGATACATACATCATTCTTAACGTCGACAAATGAATTTTCATCAAATTTCTTGGGGTCAACAATGGTTGAGTTAATATTCGTGAATAGTTTAAACTCATTGGAGCATCGGATATCATAGCCGTAGCTCGATGTACCATAGGAAATGATTTTGTTGTTTTCTTTGAATCTTACTTGGTCAGGTTCGAAGGGTTCGATCATGCCATGCGTTTGTGCCATGCGGCGAATCCATTTGTCGGACTTAATGGTCATTTTTTAAATATAATTTAATTATTTTCAATGACAATTTTGGCGAACAACTCAGAATTGTCTTCGGCTAGGTCGGCAACTTTTACTGCAACACGACGCGCAATAGTCCGGTAAGTCTGCGCGATACTGCCATCAGGGTCAGCGGCGACACTAGGTACACCAATATCGGTTTGTTCGCGAATTTTAATATCAAGCGGTAGTGATCCCAGGAATTCAGTTTCATAGTCTTTGCACATTTTCTCACCACCACCAGAACCGAATATATGTTCAGTGTGTCCACACTGCGAGCAAGTATGTGTGCTCATATTCTCAATAATGCCAAGGATAGGAATACCAACCTTCTCAAACATCTTAAGTCCCTTGCGTGCATCAAGTAATGCGATATCCTGTGGCGTGGTGACAATAACAGCGCCTGTAACGGGTACTTTTTGTGCCAATGTGAGTTGAATGTCTCCCGTGCCCGGTGGTAAATCAACGATGAGGTAGTCCACGTCTTTCCAGTTCGTATCATTTAATAATTGCTGCAATGCCTGAGTCACCATCGGCCCACGCCAGACCATGGGCGTTTCTACATCAATGAGAAGGCCAATGGACATAGCTTGAATACCGTGTGCTTGAAGTGGCTCCATGGTTTTGCCGTCGAGTGAGTCTGGGTGTTTTGTAATGCCCAGCATTTGTGGCTGTGATGGCCCGTAGATGTCGGCATCCAGAATGCCTACTGAAGCACCTTCAGCCGCTAATGCCAAAGCTAGGTTAACTGCCGTAGCCGATTTGCCAACCCCACCTTTGCCAGAAGCCACCGCAATGATGTTTTTTACACCAGAAATAAGCTTCACGCCGCTTTGTACACCATGCGGGATGATCTTGCTGGTGATGCTGACACTGACAATGCCAATGCTTGGGAGTGTGCTCAGCGCATCAATGACTTGCTGCTGAATTTTATCTATGACGCCTTTGGCTGGATATCCAAGTTCAATATCAAGCGATACATTATTGTTTTCAATTTTGATATTACGTGCTTGTTTACTCGTTACATAATCTTTGCCCGTGCTGGGATCGATGATCTCTTTGAGAATGGCTTCTACTTGTTGCTCGGAAATACTCACTATAAACAACTCCTCTGTGTCAAACGTACAAACTAAAGAATGGATGTTAACAAATATCAGGATGGCGCACACAGTTTGTTACAATCGCTCTTTATCTAACAAGTGATACAGGCAGTTAATGAGCAAGCGAAAAATCCTGGTAACCTCAGCGTTACCCTATGCTAATGGCAGCATCCACCTAGGCCATCTAGTTGAATATATCCAAACCGACATTTGGGTGCGTTTTTTAAAAATGCAGGGTCATGAAGTGCATTATGTCTGCGCGGATGACACGCACGGCACGCCGATCATGTTGCGTGCTGAAAAAGAGGGTATGACGCCAGAAGCGTTGATAGCCCGTGTTCACAGTGAACACTTTAATGACTTCAAAGGCTTTCATGTTCATTTCGATAATTTTCATACTACGCACTCAACTGAGACACGGCAATTTTCTGAAGATATCTATACTAAATTAAAATCCGCAGGGTTCATCGTTATGCGTGATATTGAGCAGCTCTACGATCCGGTGAAGAATATGTTTTTACCGGACCGCTTTGTTAAAGGTGAATGTCCTAAGTGTGAGGCAAAAGACCAGTATGGCGATTCGTGCGAAGCTTGTGGTGCGGCCTATGCGCCGACTGATTTAAAGAATCCGTATTCTGCGGTGTCTGGTGCGGTACCGGTTAAGAAATCATCTGAACATTTCTTTTTCAGTTTGTCGGATACGCGTTGTGTCGAATTTCTACGGCGCTGGACGCGTGAAGCGGATCACCTGCAGCCTGAGGCCGCCAATAAAATGCATGAATGGTTGGGTGATGCCGATGAAAATAAATTGTCTGATTGGGATATTTCACGTGATGCGCCTTATTTTGGTTTTGAAATACCGGACGCACCAGGGAAATATTTCTATGTCTGGCTAGACGCACCGATTGGTTACATGGGTAGCTTCAAGAATTTGTGTGATAAAAGTCAGTTAGATTTTGATGCGTTTTGGAAAAAAGACTCAACAACTGAGCTGTATCATTTCATTGGCAAAGACATTCTTTATTTTCATGCGTTATTTTGGCCGGCAATGCTGGAACACGCCGGCTATCGGACACCAACAAAAATATTTTCACATGGCTTTCTCACTGTCAATGGTGAAAAAATGAGTAAATCGCGAGGCACGTTCATTACCGCCACCAGTTTTCTGGAGCAAGGGCTTAATCCTGAATGGCTACGTTATTATTATGCGGCCAAACTCAATGCCTCAATGGAGGACATTGACTTAAATCTAGATGATTTTACTATGCGCGTGAATTCCGATTTGGTGGGTAAATACGTCAATATTGCTAGCCGATGTTCCGGGTTTATTACCAAGCGTTTTGATGGAAAATTGGTTGATGGTGATGAATACCACCAATTACAACAAATGGTCGATGATCGTTTCAGTTCATGGCGACCGACGGCTATTGAGAAAGCATATGAAGACAGGGATTTTTCGGTTGCCGTTCGTGCCATCATGAAATATGCCGATGAAGCCAACGAAATGATCCATGAACTTGCACCGTGGGAAATTGCAAAAGATACGAGTCGTGATAAAGAACTGCAACGTGTTTGCAGTCTAGGCATTCAACTGTTTTATATCCTCTCATGCTACTTAAAGCCCATTTTGCCTGAAACCGTCAAGCAAATTGAAAGTTTTCTCAACTGTGAACCATTGGCCTGGCCAACCTTAACAGAAGCGCAACCCGTTTCTAGCTTGTTATTACCCGCAGGTCATGCGATTAATTCGTACAAACACTTGATGACGCGTATTGACGCCAAGAAAATTGAGGCGCTAGTAACAGCAAATAGGCGGACACTGACTGCAACCACCACGGCGAAACCAGTAAACAATGCGGCAGCCACAATTGAATCTATTGCTGAGACCATTGGTATCGATGATTTTACAAAAGTTGACTTGCGTATTGCTAAAATCGTGAACGCGGAACATGTCGATGGCGCGAAGAAATTATTAAAGTTAACGCTGGATATTGGCTCAGAACAACGTACAGTTTTCGCCGGAATAAAAGCAGCCTACGATCCCGAACAATTAAAAGGACGCGTGACCGTCATGGTCGCTAATCTCGCGCCACGACAAATGAAATTTGGAATGTCAGAAGGCATGGTGCTTGCCGCGAGTAATAGTGATGCAGGCAGTGGACTTTATATTTTGTCGCCAGATGATGGTGCACTGCCGGGGATGCGGGTTAAGTAGTTGTTGTGTGTTTTCATTGTCGGACTTGAGAGTATGTTTAAGAAAACATTGTTTACGTTAGGTATTTTCTTAGTTCTATTAATAGCACTTATTACAATACTCTCGAATTGGGCTAAAAACCCATACGGTCTTGAGCCAGAGCGTTTGGGGCCGAAAGGAAGCGAGAAATTGCCTTCTATATCATCGGCACCAAACGCAAAAAACTATTTGCTCTATTCTCAATATGTTGACAATTCCTATGTCATTCATTTGCCGCTTCCTAATGAATATATTCACCCGTCGAATACGTCCACGCGTATCTATAAGTCTTATTCGGTACATGCAACAATGTACTATCCAGAATTGAATGGAAAATTTCATCCAGACAATGCACATTTTCCAAAATGCAATGGTTGGTGCGGGGGCATATGCAGGCTGTCATTAAGCCGGATCAGCAAGGCGCAAATGTCATAAATGCTCGTAGGCTCGAACGAATACAAAATGACAGACTGAGTGATGGCCCATTGCGGCAGTATGAAGATCTAGAAAGTGAATTCGGTCTAGATGGCCGTTTTCAAATTAGATACCCCGTATTAGAAAAGAAGCGGAATGGGGGGAAATATTCAACGAAAGAGTACTTTCTTAAAAGAGACCAGAACGGCGCAGTAAAATACCTATTCGAGTGTTACCCATATGCGCATTCGCCTGGGTGTAACGTAAAATTTAATCTTTCTTCTGACCCTGATATATTAGTGGATATTAAGTTTGGTCGTCACCATATGGCGAATTGGGAGGATATAATTAGGGCTAGTAACAAGAAAATAACAAGTTGGGGACTGAGAAAGTTAGAAATAGTGGCTAATTAGCTCCCAGTTATTTGCAACGTTAAGGTGGTATTTTGATAGTGGTGTAAAGATTTGAACAAATAACCCTGTGTGGACGGATCTATGAAAAGCCAGTTTTTAACCAATAAATTACCCAGTTTATTTTTTGTCGTTATGTTTGCTATCCTTGTTTTTGTTTCGGGCTTGACCTTATCTGCTCAGGGGGCCAAGCCGTCAGCGATGCCGTTGATCAACATCACTGATGACACGCGTCATTCAGAAGACATTGTGTTGGGTTACACGCAAAAGTTGAATCATCTAGGTGAGTCTGAAGGTGGTGTTTCATTGCTGCTGTACACTGACAGGTACGTGGTTGTATATTATCCGGCGTACATGCAGCGTGCGGGGACCTATGGCATGTATCTAGATGAAGCGGTTATGACTCAGCTATGGTTGTTATTAACCCATGATGATACGTTGTCATTTAATGAAAATGCAGTTCGGCGTCATATGCAAGCGTTGAATCGGACTAAAGCGGAGCAACTTGCTAGTTTGTCTCGTTCTGGTGATAACGCGACAATGGTGATTGAGATATATCCTAATCGCTATCAATCAGCTGGATTTGGAGATGGCCAAGCTGATGAAATGAAACAAATCGCATGGCATGGTTTGAAATGGGATGTTGACAAGTATCCGGACGTTCAGGAAATCCAGAATTTATATCAAATTCATCAAATGTTGCATGATATTGTGAAACATAAGAACCTTAAGCATGTAGAGTAATCCAACCAATGGTGGGCTTGGGTGAGGAAGTGCTCGTGGCACATTCCGAGATTAGAAAAAAGTAGAGGGCAGGTTAATGGGTGACTCCTTTTCTGTTTGCACTATCAATATGCCGCTGACAAAAACTGCTTGCCAGTAGGATGAGGATTGTTAATTAAGAGTCGTGTCCTCAGAATTCCTAGGTGAACCCACCTCATAAGCGGTATTAATATATGATATATGAAGATAAAAACTTCCTGATATATGAAATTCACTGTTAGCTTATCGTCGTTAATTCTAGGCCTGATTCTTTTTTTCTCTACTTATTTAATAGGAATTAATTTTACTTACGGTCAAATTGTTGCTGAAGAAGAGATTAATGCTGCTGATGCACATAATCATCCAGTATCTGTTTTGGAGGATAGCCCTGGTTCATTTTCTACTCATAAAGATACTATTCCAAACTTTACCGCTAATCCCACCATTACATCAAAACAAAGTGGTAATTGGTTTGATGTATCTACATGGGCGCAAGAGAAGGTTCCTGGAGTAAATGACGTTGTAAGAGTAGAACCTGGACACGTTGTTAAATACAATGGTACCAGCGACTCTGCTCTAGCTGCTCTGGGTATCAAAGGAATTTTGAAATTTGATGCAGCTAAGAATACTAAATTAAAGGTAGGTACTATTTTGGTCTATCGTGAAGGACGAATGGATGTTGGTGTTGAGTCTGGTCCAATAGCTTCAAACGTTAAGGCTGAAATAATTATTGCAGATAGACCTTTAGCTACTTCTGGTCCTGATTCAGATACAGGCGCTTACGATCCACTTCAATACGGTACAGGAGTTATTGTATTTGGTGAGTTTAATATATACGGTAAAGCAATGACCCCGACATGGTTGAGGTTGGCGACAGAGCCAAGGGTTGGACACACTACTCTTACCCTTGAGTCAGTTCCGTCTGGTTGGTCAGTAGGAGATAAATTGGTGTTACCTGATACACGACAGACTCCTCTAACTAGTATTACTAGCCGGCAAACACCAAAACCGATCGACCTCCAGCTAGAAGAACTATACATCTCCGCAGTCTCAGGAAATTCAATTGCTCTGAACAGAGCCCTTACCTACGATCACTTAGGAGCTCGCGACACAGATGGAAACCTAATGGCGCTACCTCATGTCGGAAATCTAACTAGAAATATTGTAATCCGTTCAGAAAACCCAAGTGGTGTTCGAGGACACATGATGCTAACCGAAAGAGCTAAGGTCGATGTTAGATACTTCTCACTTATTGGAATGGGGCGTACCACCGCAGAGCCTCTGAACAACACAGAAATGAAGGGCGGCGTAGCTACTCATATTGGAACAAACCAAATAGGACGCTACCCTATACATTTCCACCACTTCATGGGCCCTATAAACGACTCAAATACTGGATACCAATTTGTTGTAGCTGGAATCAGTGTCGAAGATGGAGCAAAGTGGGGAATTACGGTACATAATTCACACTTTGGATTTGTTGATAATAATGTTGTGTACGATGTTGATGGCGCAGGTATCATGACCGAAGAAGGAAATGAGAAAGAAAATGTATTTAGTAACAATTTTATAGTCAAGGTCGGCACCATGATTGAAAGCATGTATAAACCAAGATACGGAGGCGTTGCTGAGCTTGACCGACCTGCAGGATTTGGTGACTTTGGATACGAAGGTTCAGCTCTTTGGTTTACTGGACTTGATAATTATGTAACAGGTAATGTAGCGGCTAACTCAGCGTTTGCGGGATTAATGTACAATGCGCGCTCTCGTGGTTTTGGAATAAATGAACCAAATATGCCAAAATTTAGAGGGGCAGATATAGGTAACTCTGCTCATTGGGTACACAATAGGAATGCTAATGTACCAGCTCCATCAGTCAGGCTGTCTAAGAACAATGAAGCTTATGCAAACGGTGAGGGAGCGTGGGTGAGTTTTTCTACTGTAGTAGGTCATATAACTGATTTAATGTTGTGGCATAACAAACAAATAGGACTTTATTCACAAAGGAACATATCGGCTTCCTATAGTAACGTCACTATTATTAATGATCAGAAAGTATCAAATAAGAACCAGTTCCAAAACATTGGGGTAAGCTTGTACGCTCATCCGT
>JAJFJH010000303.1 GCA_021774155.1 Nitrosomonas sp. | reverse complement strand
ACCTGGCGCACGATGTCGCGCTCCAGCAGTTGCATTTGCCGCGAGGTAAATAGTTTGTTTTCCGTGACAGTGCGCAGGTTTTTGGCAGCCCCCATCTCGACTTGCAGCTCCCCTACGGTCTTCCGGCCAAGAGAGAGTTTCAGGGCGGCGGCCAGCAGTTGTTCGCGGCTGACCACCGATTCTTCCTGGGTCAGGAGGTCGAGCGCACGGTCGATATGATTTTCGGCTTTCCTGGTGATGCTCTCTTGGGCTCGCAGCTGTTCGAGTAATCGTTCAGGTGCAATCTTGAATTGCGCCAGCCGTTGTTGCCAGTTTCGCCTGAGGTCAGACTGTGCTATATCCTTTTTTGCGTTGCGCGTTTCCAGGGCAGCCAATTCGCGCAGTTTGGTTGCGGCCATGGCCGGGTAGCGCTGGCGCAGCCTGTCCATAGCGGTTTCTATTTGGTCGGAACGGGTGGAAAATTCTTCTATGATTGCCTCGGGCATGCCTTTGATTTCAAACAAGCCCTTCGGCTTCTGCTCGACAGTAAAACCGAGCTCCGCAACCTGTTGTGCCAGCTCGTTGCGGTAGACCTGTCCCAGAAACATCTTATGGTTATGCAAGGGTTCGTTCATGATGGCGCGAAACTGACCATCAGGGCGCCGGGTCACATTAAAAATCACGCTATGCGTGTGCACTTGCGGGTCGTGCTCGCGCGAGGTGTTTTCAATAAAAGTGGCGTAGAGCAGGTTGCCGGTGTCGATAGTGCGGGTTTCGCCGGCCCTGGTGATTCTGGCCTGGGCGTAGTGTTTTTCTAAATAGTCAAGGGTCGTCTTAACTGCTCTAGCATGCGCCGCATATAGCTGCTCTTTCAACTCCGGCTTGGCAAACAGTTCTGTTAAGATGGAAAAACTCTTGGGTGCGGAAAAGGTATAGTCGTAGCCCGCACGCCGGCCGCCGTTGACACCGGCTTGCACCAGTTCTTCACCGGAAGATGATTGACCGATTAGCAGTCGTTCAAAGTCTTCCTGCGACACCGGTCCGCGCAAGCCCAGATAGTCTGCTGTCTTGCCATGCCACTCCCCCGGTTTGCGGGTATAATAATCCGCATGTTGCTGTTGTGTTTTATCCTTGGAACGGGTCAGCACCTCATAATAACTGCCGGCCATAGCCGGGTTGATGTAGTTTAAGGACAACAATGTCTGTTTCCTCTTTAGAAGCTTAAGTCATCGAGTGGGTAATCGTGCTTGACGGGTGGGTCCGGTTGTAGGTCAATTGTCTGCTGCCCGCTTGCATCGGTCTGCGGGATTTGCCCGTTTGTGGTGCCCTGCAGTTTAAGGTTGCGGGCCAGGAAGTGCTGATTCGGCACAAAGGCGTCGGTGATGTCGGGAAAGCCGCGATACGGTAAGGCACATTGCGCCACCGGCAAGCCGTGCAGTTTCAGGTAAAACTGCAAATCCGGCAGGGTTTGAATCTGGCTCGGCAGCACCAACCGGTCCAACCGCTGGCTGCGATGGTACGATTCCCGGTCGCGGAATTCTTTGTAGCCGGCGGAATAGCTGCTCTCCATGCCCTCCTGCTCGGCTTCGCCCAGCAGGTTTGAAGCGTATTGTGCCGTATAGTTGTCATTGCATCTGAAAATGATGTGGTTATTGCAGTGGTTGATGATGGAGTTGGCCATGTGCTCACCATAGAGATGGTCCAGCTGAGACTTCTCCTGGATGCCGAGAAAGAAACAGGCACCTTTCGACCGGCCCAGTTTAATCAGCTCAAAGATGGCATGCATCCTTTCCAGCGTGCCAACTTCATCGAGGAGAAAAAATACCCGCCGGGCAGCATCGTCGCGCAGGCTCAGCATGGTGGTGGCCATACAATTGATGAAGAAACTGAAGACGGCTTTCAGGGTCTCCTTCTGGTCGGCGGCATTGGGCAGAAATATCAAGCCAGGTTTGTTATCGGTCAGCCAATCGTGCAAAGACAGTTGGGGCTGGCCAGGGCTTTCGACCATATAGTTTAGAACACGGGTGTGCTGGCTGAGCACGGACAAGACCCCCTGGGTCTGGCCGCTGCCCGCTTTGGCGATAAAGGTGCAAAGCTTGGCATCGACCTGCTCGAGTACTTGCATCAATCTGCCATGCAGGTCAGCCCCCGATAGAAACGCCGCCAATTGCTTGACACTGCGGCGCTCGCTGACATAACAGTATTGCAAAATTGCAGACAGGGTTTTGCGGGCGGTATCGACAAAAAACTGCGCCTGGGTGCTTCTCTCCTCCGGGATGAGAGCGGCGGCCAGGGTATCCAGCGCAGTAATCATACTGCCCTCGGCCTCCAGCATTTCAAAAAAATTCCAGTGCACGCTGCGGGCATCAAACGGGTTGTAAATAAGGTCGGTCTTTGCATTATAAAACCTGGCGACAAATTCTCCGGCTTTGGCATCATAAACCAAACCTTTGGCCCTGCGTCTTTTCAGGTCGGCGATAACTCCAGATATCAAAGTCGTCTTGCCCGTACCGGGTGCACCTGAGATGAAGAACTGGCGCGGTTCGAATGAACTCGGCACGGCAAGATTGCCGGTAAGCTGCAAGCGCGGCCCGGATGTTTGCAGCTG
This sequence comes from Nitrosomonas sp., assembly GCA_021774155.1. Taxonomy (GTDB): domain Bacteria; phylum Pseudomonadota; class Gammaproteobacteria; order Burkholderiales; family Nitrosomonadaceae; genus Nitrosomonas. The sequence goes on along the minus strand of JAJFJH010000303.1, from coordinate 3,029 downwards.
TTGCCGCAGTTCTGCTTCTGTTATCAGGTGCGAACCCCGAACCGTCTTTAGGCGGAAGCGTTGGTTGGTACGCCGGTGGAAGGCGAAGACCAACGTGGGCCAGAGCAGGTAGACTGCAAAGGTCATTAGAATGTGTTGCTTCAGGGCCAGAAACGACGGCAGTTGCCCGGCCTGCTTGAGAGTTTCTGGCAGGTCATGGTTGCGCAGGGTCCAGAAGTGTTGTGACACAATTTGTTGCAACCGGACTTGTTCGGGCGGGGGCAGGTTGGCAATCGTCAATACCAGCACAACCAACACCAGCACAAGATGCAGCATAAAGATGCCGCGCAAAATGTTCAGATGCATCTTGACCGACATGCGCAGCTCCGTGGTCAGCACTTCATAGCTTTTGTAAGCATTCATGCCTCAACCTCGATATCGTGGCTGGCCATATATTTGCGGATTTCGGCCTGTAGCTGCTTGAGATATTGCCGGGCGCTGTCGTCGAGCGGCTCGGCTTTGCCCTGGTGCATTTTGATGGTTTCAATCAAGAGCACGCGCAGCAGAATGTTGTTTTTCTGCACCACGGTCAACAGTTCGTCGGAAGGCAGAGCATCGGCTTCGAACAACAGGTGGTCATAGGTGTAATCGACACAGAAACGCACGGTCTCAGCCAGGGTCTTATGACTTTTGAACCCCTGCAAATCCTCCAGCTTGGAGTAGCCTTCGCCGGACAAGGCAAACGACCTTTTTTTCATTTTCATAGTCATGTGAGTTTGCCCGTCTACCTTAAAACCAGTGCCGCCATCGGTTGCGCACCAGCAGCACGGCAAGCAGCAACATCAACAGAGCGCCGGTGCCCGGCGTCAGAAAACGCACATTGTCAAACAGCAACCTGGCGACGCTGATGACTGCCAGCGGCCCGAGCAGCAGTAAGCCGATATTCCGCAACGTACCTTGGGGCCAGCGCCCGTTGAACAGTCTCGTCAAACCGGCGCCAATGATGAGAGCCAGGACACAGATGGTAATAACTGCGCCACTATTGAGGCCAAGCAAAGTCAGAGCAGCGGCACTCAGTACCGACCAGAGTATTATTCTGATCATTATGCAGGTGTCCGTTGGTTAAACAAATCAATTTGATTGTGTTGTGCATCCACATCTGCATCCGGTACCACTTTTCGATAGCGAAACTGTCTCAAAGTCTCAGGCAGGTCATGGTGTTTCGCCAGCTCAATACGTTTTGGAATGCGAAGGCCGGAGAGCGGCAAGGTTTGCGGAGCCGTTTCCCTGGGCAGAATGGTCAACGGTTCAAAGATAATTTCCGCACAGTCGGGCAATTCTTCGATGGCAAGCACCTGCCGCACTTTCCGGATGAGGCTTTGTTGCCGGGCGTGAGTCATTTCGATGCGCGTTTCAATCCTGCGCAGCCTGCTCAGTGCCTGCTGCGCACTATAAGGATTGAGGCGAAAGTTAAAATGCGTGTAATTGGGTATGCTTGCGGGCACATCAAGCAGCTGCCGCAGCTCATGCTGGCTTGTGCGTACAACTTGCTGCCACAGCTTCTCTGATTGCATGGCGACCATACCGCCGTCCGGGCAATGCAGCCACTTGCTGGGCCCGATGGAAAAAACCACCACATCCGCTGGTTGCAGATGGTATGGATTTCGTAGACAGGTGGCGAGACTCTGGGCCGCATCGACGATGAGCAGCGCCCCGACCTCTCTTGCCAGCTGCTGCAAATTGACCAGGTCGCTGCCATGACCAAAAATATTCACGGTCACGATAGCGCGGATGTCGTTCTCGGCAGCGCGGCGCTCAACCGCGACGATGTCCCTGACAGCTCCGGGCGATAAACACAAAGAGACCGGGTCGATATCACAGAACCGGACCCGGTGGCCGGCATGCTCGATGGCGGCGTAGGTCGCAGGTGAGGTAAACAGTGGGGTGATGACCGTGCCCGGCGCAGAACAACACAGCGTTGCGGCCAAGCCACAGGTAGCATTGCTGACCCCGACACATCGAAACCGTTCCTTCAGCAACTGCTCGAATGTCTGTTCGAGCTTCCGGATTGGACCATCACCGGTTAGCGCCATGGCAGTCAGGGTCTCTTGATTATAATCGTGCATAAGGCAACACCTCCTGCAGCTTTTGGTTTAGTTTTTCGTAGTCCACCCTGTTTTCCGCGACGTTGACAATCTCTTGCAGGCAGTCGGGCAATGGATAATCCGCATCTCCGGCCCACGGCATGAGCGAGCGGAAACTGCACAGGGCTATCGATTGCAGGATGGCCGCATCTACACCGGCCTGGTCCGGCTGTCCGGCATAGTCGTCGCCCGCCGCGGCAATATCGGCGCAGGTCAATTCCCGCCCCTGTAAATTGATGCGTTGCTGAATGACATCGAGCATCTGCCTGGGACTGCAGCCCGTGCTATAAAGTCTGGCGCCGGCTTCGGCCAGCAGTTTGGCATCGTTGTCGAGCAGTGTACCGTCAACTCTGGGCACAAAGCTGCGCAGCAGTTCCGGAATTTCAGCGGGCACGGGACCGAGCACCGGCAAGGTGATGAAACGGTCGAGCAAGGCGGTCTGAATGCGGGCGGTGTTCGAGGTGCCGATGACGAAAACCCCGGGATGGCGTTGTGCCAGAAAGCCCAGGAGTTGCGCCAGCTGGTCATCGGAGACCCCGCCATCGAGCGATCTCGACTGATTGTTGGGAATGCTTTTATCGATTTCATCCAGAAAAAGCACACACGGTCTGCAAGCCAGAATGAGTTCTAAAGCCCGGCGTATTCTGTATTCACTCTGGCCGATGACGCCGCCCTTGGTTTGTTCGAGTTTCAAACAGTTGTAACCGGCGAGCAGTGCGGTCAGGACCACCAAAGTGCTTTTTGCAGTGCCGGGCGGGCCAAGCAGGACCAGACCGGAGCCGGCGGTTTCGCCTGCCTGCAGCCTCGCGGCAATGGTTGCCAGGTAACCCGTCGCCACCCGCATGCCGATAACTTGCGCAAACGACTGCAGGACGCCGGGTTGTACCAATGACAGCGTGCCCTCCG
>JAJFJH010000302.1 GCA_021774155.1 Nitrosomonas sp. | reverse complement strand
ATTGTCTAAACGAGTAATTGCCATGACTTCTTTGGTCGAAGAGGTTAATAAAACTTCATCGGCATCTCGTAATTCAGCCTCAGAGATATCTCTGACTTCATGTGCAATATTATTTTCGGCCGCAAGCTCAAGCACCACGTCATAGGTAATGCCGGGTAGCATTAAATGATTTTTTGGCGGCGCTAAGAGCACGTTATTTTTAATGACAAAAATATTGCTGGCAGACGCCTCGGTCAGAAACCCATCTCTTAGAAGGATAGTTTCTACAGCGCCTACATCAATGGCTTCCTGGCGCAGAAGTACATTCGGTAATAATGAGATTGCTTTTATGTCACAACGTATCCAACGATTATCTACTGCCGTAATGGCAGAAATACCTGTTGTAAATAGCGCTTTTGGTGGCGCTAATAATGGGTTGCTCATCATGAATACGGTCGGTTCAACATTTTCAGGGAAGGCATGATCACGCTTTGCAACACCACGAGTGATGTGCAGGTAGATGGACTGATCATCACCGTCATTTTTTTCAATCAGTCGTGCTAACAGTTGGCGCCATTGTTCATTGCTATTAGGATTACTTAGGCGAATGCCGTCTAGACTATGTTGTAAGCGTAATAGATGGTTGTCCAATCTAAAAGGTTTACGTGAATAAACGGGTATGACTTCATAAACCCCATCACCAAAGATAAAGCCTCTATCCAGTACTGAGATACAGGCTTCTTCAATTGGCATTAACTTGCCATTAAGATATATAGTGCTCATTTTGAGAATTTAGTTCGACTTAAGGAACGTTGATACGATTGGGTGTATTGTACCTGCAGAAATGAGAATTATTAGCATATTATGCGCCATATTCGCTGCTGTATGAATGGCTGTTTACCAAAAATAAATTAATTAAAAAGTAATTGTATGCTATCCCAGGTACGCCCAAAAATATTAGTTGTGCCAATACTCTCTAATGCAACTAACGGATAAGTTGCCATTGGTTTTCCATCCAGCGTGAATTTTACGGTGCCAACATTATCTCCTGCATTAATGGGAGCAATAAGGGGCTGCTTGTATTCCATGGTGGCTTTTAACTTGTCAGCCTGTCCTTTAAGCAGGGTGAAGTAAACATCGTGACTAAAACCTGCTTTCAATTGATTTTGATTGCCTTTCCAGAGTTGGATGGTAGTGACTCCTTGGCTTTTATTATATAAATGCACCGTATCATAAAACTGAAACCCATAATTTAGTAGACGCTGACTTTCAATGCTACGCGTCTTGGCTGAATCTGAACCGATGATTACTGAAATTAATCGTTGCTTGTCCCGTTTGGCTGAAGTAATAAGGCAGTATCCAGCAGTTTTAGTCCATCCGGTTTTTAGTCCATCAACATGAGGGTCTAACCATAATAGACGGTTACGGTTGGGTTGAGTAATGTCGTTGTAGGTGTATTCTTTTAAAGAATAAAGTGGATAAAATTCTGGAAAATCTCGAATGATGGCTGCCGCTAACATGGCGAGATCATGCGCGGTGCTAAAATGATTCGTGTCGGGTAGTCCTGTCGTATTAGTGAAGTGCGTGTTGAGCATTCCCAAACGTGCGGCTTCTTTGTTCATCATTTGAACAAAAACTTCCTCTGATCCGGCGATGATTTCCGCCAATGCAATACAAGCGTCATTGCCTGATTGAACAATCATTCCCCGTATCAACTCATCGACAGTGACTTTCTTATTGGGCTCAATAAACATGCGTGAACCAATCATGCGCCAGGCACGTTCGGATACATGAATATTCTGAGAAAGTGAGATATGTTTTTGTTTTAGCGCAGAGAAGACGACATAGGCTGTCATTAACTTGGTTAATGAGGCAGGTTCAATCTGCTCGTGTGCGTTTTCACTGGCTAAAGTTTGCCCAGTTTGAAAGTCAGCAAGAAGATAAGATTTTGCCGCAATGGTTAAAGGTGGCTGCTGTGCAGAAGCGGGTGAACCAACCAAACATAAGCATACCAATAATAGAAATAGATACTTCATGGGGAATTGGGTAAAAAAAATAGCATTATAGCCTGCTTGTTATGTTTCTTAAACTGATGATTCTCAATTAGCTTAGATTGTAAAGAAATTATGTGACTTGAGATTTAATCAAACTTATATCCAGTAATGCCGTTGAACTAGGAAGAATTTGATGAGTAATTCATCAAGATTTAGTAAGGCTAAATATTTAATTTAGTAGGAATTAGTGGTCTTATTGTTTAATAGATTGATTCTAAAAGTATATTTAAGAATTTGTGCTAAAAGGATAAGTTAAATTGTTGTTTGTTAAGTTTCTTAAAATCGTATGAAACGCCATAAAATTAATTACAAAAATGTTGCGGTGCAGCCGGAAATTATATCAAAGATTATTAAAATTGATATTGACTCACTTCATTGCCTTAAGGAATTAGATCAATTACTACGATCAGATCAAGGAACAGCTGCACTTGTATTAAGAGTGGCTAATTCATCGATTTATAATCGGGGTAAAAAAATAAATACATTGCCTATGGCGATCAGTATTTTGGGTATTAATATCATACGGTCTTTGACTGTTCTTGCGTTGACACGCTCTATTTTTACTCAGAGTAAAAATGGTTTGATTCGACTACATGTCTGGCATCACTCTTTGCTGACAGCAATTGCCAGTCAGTACATATGTAAAGAACTAGGTAGTGGACATCAATGTGAAGAGGCTTTTATTGCTGGATTGCTGCATGATGTTGGCAAGATATTACTATTTTCTCATTACGCTGATGAATATGTCGATACCGTGGAATTTTCTTTAAAAAATAATTGCGCATTCTTTGAGGCGGAACAAAAATTATTAGGTATTGATCACCTTGAAGTTGGCCAGCAAGCGGTAAAAGAATGGAAGCTGCCAGAGCATTTTGTTGATTATATGGGAATGAATCTTGAAGAACCGATGTGTGATCAAACAAAAAACACAGTGCAGCTTAGTCTAATGGCCGCCAATAGTTTGTTAAAGGGTGCTGGCATAGGCGCAAGCTTGATAGAATCAGGTATTAGAAAAGAAAAGCTGATGACCATTGGACTAGATGAAAAATTGATTGATGATTTGCTTGAAGACGATTATATGCAGGGGCTAATGAAAAATGAACTCTACCAGCAATGCACAAATGCCTGAAGTCAAATGCTCCTCTGAGTTATCTGATATTCGAAGTCAATTGGCGCCAGCTATTTTGTTAACCTCACTAGAACAAAATATTAGTAATAAACTTAAAACCAATCTCACGCTATCGCTCAATCGTTTACAGCTAACACAGTTATTCGAGCCAACTATTCTTTTGCTCAATGACTTTATAGCTAACGCAATAAGGTCAATGCATTATATTGTTTATAAAAAAATTGTAGAGAATGAATTTTGTATTGATACGACTGAAAATCATGCTGCATTTGATAACCTCTATAAGAATGAGCTGGCAGAACATGGCGATCTCAATATCGCAAAATATTGTAAAGATAATGAATTGCAGGTTACATTAACATTTCCCAGTGAAGATGATGTTGTTGTTGTGATGAGTTATCCGGTCATTTGTGAACATGCCATCTGTTTAGAAAATAAATTAGCAAAAGCACTGGGCTATCGGTTACTCAGAAAAGAAACGAGTGATCAATTTAGTCAGTGTGTTGTTTCTTTGGTTAAACAAGCCGATATTCAATCGGTTACACCAGCATCTATATTGCTCGAACCGCAAAAAGAATCAAAGAATCTAAAAGCAATTTTTTCGCAACTGGGTTATGGTATTGTTTGCTTCTCTAGCGCCGGAAAAATCATTGAAGTATCCCCTTCCATTCTTATTAATCTAAACCTAGAGCCAACGATATCTTCAATTCAAGTGCTTGCTAAATCCATTCCGACGCATTTTTATACAGACGTTATTTGGAGACTATCACTGGAAGGACCCTCAGGACAGTTTGAGAACTACAGAATACGTATTAATGCATTGAAAGAAAATGAATCATCATTGCTTTATAACGTCAGTGGATATCGACATAAAAATTCAACTATTCATACTTTGTGGCAGGCTGTTTCATTGGATGAGAAGGGTAGTAATAATTTGTCTGAAGGTTCTATTCTAAATGAAGCTAGAATTCATAATATTACGCGTAATTATGTGCCGCAGTTAGTAGAAGAAAGGGCCAGAGAAATTGTTAGATTGGGTGGTGATAAATTAACCAATGAAGAATGTTTTATGGCTGTTTTATTTTGTGACATTGTTGGCTTTACAGCCTATGTGGAAAATAACGAAAGTGAAGAGTCTGTTATTCATACGTTGAATGCTATTTTGCGCAAGCTTTCAAAATCAGTGAAAGATTGCAATGGGCTAATTGATAAGTTCATGGGTGATTGTATTATGGTACTCTTTAGGGACCCACATGATGCTGTCGTGGCGGCACTAGAAATGCAAGATCATTCCATTGATATTAATAATTTACGTGCTCGCGCAGGACAAGAGGTTTTACAATTACGTATTGGAATCCATTGGGGAAAAGTTATTATTGGTAACGTCGGTACACCTGAAAGACTGGATTGGACGACCATTGGCGATGTGGTTAACACCGCTTC
>JAJFJH010000301.1 GCA_021774155.1 Nitrosomonas sp. | reverse complement strand
TCGAGCATTCTTGCCGAAATAGCTGGAACTTGGCTTATGGCTTATTTCTTCAACTTTAGCGTGCATTTCTTTGGCTAAGTTTTCAAATTGATTCGCTAAAGCACCATGTTCTGCAGCGCTAGCTGCAACAGAATTCATTGATGCACCGAAAATCAAAAGTGCAAGTAATGAATAAATGACAAAACTTTTTTGGGTTGCTGTTTTCATGATGATTTACTCCTAGTAATTCGACTTGTGACTATTGTAGATATGTCAATGTGCTAAGTATATTGGGGTAACTATTATTCTTTACTAAGGGAAACCATTAGGCGACCTTTCAGACTGTCAATGCTAACTGTGGAAACGGGACAAAATGAATCCGATCTCTTCTTTAGCTTTTGTGTAGTAATCTAATCACATTTGCACATTGGCACATTGCCACCGCATCCATTCCCACACAAGAGCGTGGGAATGAGATGAGTCACCCAAAAACACCAGCAACAATCAGTGAGGCAGAAGCTCTACCGCATGAATCCTATGATGCCATTAAAGGATTTGAAGCGCTGCAAGGTGAATTCACCCCAGAATTCTGAAATTATTAATCGAAATCCCTAGGAATCTATCGGATAAGACCCAATTTAAGGAATTTTGAAGAATTAAGTGAAAACAAGCAGAAAAATCAATTACTCTGACCCTATTGATTTATTGTAAAGGCATTCTTGCAATGTTAAGGTTAACAAGACTAAAGTTTTGGTCTGGTCAAATCTATAGGTGCCTGTACTATGACAGAAGCAGTCTAATGGGCGCCCCATTCAAGTGGGCGCCATGTAAGACATTTATATCTAAGGTCTATTAATCGTCATCGTCGGCAGAGCGTTTAACTTCCTTGAAATTATTGACAATAACATGTCCGCCAGAGAGAACAAGATCAGGATATTCCATCAGCTTGAACCTTTCAAATGGGTTACCGCGTATCGCGATAATATCTGCTGGAGCATCCGGCATCAGTGTACCCAAAAGAGGCATACCCAAATTCTTTCCTGCTTCAGAGGTGGCCGCCTTGAACACATTCAGTACATCCTGAAAATCAATTTCCGCGCCACTGGTTAACTGGAGCATCAATCGCATTTCTTCACCATTGATTCCCCAGGGTACATTGTCGTGCCCAATTTCTGTTCCATAAATAAACTTTGAACTCGTTTCTTCCGCGTGATCAATGATATGCGAGAGCGTATGGATATTCGCATGAACACCTGCACAAGAAGCAAGTGTATCGATTGTTGTCACAAAGGTTACACCTTGTTCAACAGCTCGGTGTAGCAAATCCTCGCGTATTGGTGCACAGGGGATATGTGCCCACTCATCAACACCGGCATCCAGCGCCATCTCAACGCCGGTATCTTCACCAAGATGTGCTAAGACACGTTTATCAAGTGCATGTGCTTTGTTAACAATTGCCTTAACGATATCAAGGGGGAGCAATGGCCATGGAACGGAGGGAATCTCACCATGACCGTGACTAGCCATCCATGGCGCACCTTCTTCACCACCCGGCTCAAGAGCAATTTTGATAATTGCTGCGCCGCCCGCAACAAGTTCTTCAACCGCTAATTCAGCTTCGGAAATTGTTGCTACCGACAAACCAATGCCGCCATATTTACCATGATGACCCGTATCGCTACGACCATGCCCAAAAATATTCAATGGATAACCATCAAGCGCTTGAATAATTGGACCCGAACTGATGAGACGTAATTTGCCATTACCACCCAATGGTTGATGCAATGGCCCGCCAGTATCCCTCACAGTTGTTACACCATGTTTTAAAACTGTTTCACTCGAAATATCCTGGTACGAAATATGCGCATGCGATTCTATGAAACCTGGGAAAATAGTTGCATCACCCAAATCAAATTGCTTTCGTTTTTCGCACTTGTTGCTAAGCCGGTCATGCGGGCCAACTTCTAGAACCCGATTGTTTTTATATATCACAGCTGCATTTTCATGCAGATTGAAACCGTCAAACACGCGATCAGCAATGATCATCCGGCAATTCTTATATTGTTTTCTATCATTTGAAGCAGCATTCGAATCCTTTAGGACAAGAAGGTTAGCAGCAAATGCTGAACTTACAGTTAAAATCAGACTAATCGTCAAGCATCTGATATCTATTATTCGATATTTATATGACATTATTACACTTCCCAAATAAAAATTATTTAACTCTACTCAGTTAAACCTGAGGATCTATTTTTTTATAAATTTCTTACTTAATTAAGATAGATAGAACAGAATTCATGAGGCAAAACAAATTTTCAGGCTCAAAGCTATTTTGAGTAGAAATATAAACACTCAAGACAACTTTTACTTCGCAGGTTAATAATTGTTTTGATAAGACAACTCATTTCTCTACCGAGAAAGGTGAGCCTGAGTTGTTCTGCACTGTAAGCGTTCCAATCAGCGGTACATTATACGTATAGGACTTGATATATTAATGCGGCAAATTGCCGCACTTATACTTTAACGATTAAAATCTACAAACTCCTCAATTGGATAAAAAGGGTCTGCTGCGGCGAAGACCGTCTTTGATTCGATCAGCCAGCATTCAACTGATGAATGTACAAAGTCAGATATGGCACTCGGCAAGCATTCGGATCAGAAGCATTACGCAAACCTGACTTCAAAATAACGTCACTAAATGGCTACACACTGCAAGCTACTAATGCAGGACTAACAGTGCAGGAAGCATACTTCCTATTGTCGTTGACCACTACAACACGCACCAGCAATAGCAAAAAGAAGTTGTATTATCAAAAAGATATTGGCTATCAAGAGCCAGAGCGTTATTCTACATATGCTTTATAAGAGTACGTTTTATTCACGTATCGTTTAAAAAATACCCACAGATCAAATATATATATGACAAAGCAACGTTTTAATAAAGCCATAGCGTTGATTGACGCGGCGAATAGTGAAGACCAAAACCGGGAGATTTGTGACGGTAAAGATTGGCCGAAAGAACTGCTTTACTCACATCGCATGTCAAACATGCTCGAACGATATGTGGCCGATGTAGATGATGTGGTAAAACTGGCTATCAGGGCTCAACATATCCAGCGTTGGAAATTACCACGCAGCGACTATCCGATGGGGCGTAAGGGCTACCATCAATGGCGTGCCGGGCTATATCAATTTCATGCGGACACAGTTGCAGACTTGCTGCTAGAGTCTGGATATGAACACGAATTCATTGAGCGCGTAAAACTAGCCGTCGCTAAGAAATCGCTTACGACCAATCCTGATGCTCAGCTAGTGGAAGATGCTTCCGGACTGGTTTTTATCGAACATTATATGCTCGACTTTGTTGACAAACACCCGGAATACGATGAAGAGAAATGGGTCAATATCACTCGCAAAACCTGGAACAAGATGTCTGACCGAGCGCATCAGTTCATACTCACTGGAAATATAAAAGTGCCAGAACCATTGGTTACATTGATCCGAAAGGCGGCATCTGATATTTAAGCGTTCAACCTCCCCAACCCATTGAGTTGCATTTGAAGAAAACGTTCGATCTTGAGGTATGATTATCTATTTAGCTGACCAAATACATAACAATGAGAATTGCAACTATTTGTTTTTTTGCTGGGTTGATTGCTATTATTTCTGCCTGTAGCGCCGGATCTATAAAACGAACGGGCTATGAAACTTTACAGAATATGGGCGAGATACAATGTCAAAAGGAATTGTCATCGGAATATCCAGAACGCGAAAGCTATGACGCTTACCAAAAAAAGCGAAAAGATATTGAGAACACCCAGTAAGAGTGTTAATGGGTGATTTCCTATGGTTCTTTGTTAAAAGAATCTATTAAATCTCACCGGAGTGAATCACCATCATTTTCTCAATTTGCATGTCTTTCAGCGTGTGTGGAATGCCTCCAACACCCAGACCGGATTGTCCCAATCCGGCAAATGGCATCCAATCGACCCGAAAAGCAGTATGCTCATTAACCATGACTACCGATGCGTTCAATTGACTAAATGCCTTCATCGCACAATCAATGTTTTTCGTAAATACACTGGCCTGAAAAGCAAATGGCAGTGCGTTAGCCCGTTTAACGGCATCATCAATATGACTATAGGGATAAACACAGATAACCGGACCAAATATCTCTTGCTGACTCACTTTGCATTGATCGGGTGGATCATACAATACGGTGGGTTGAAAAGTGGTATCTGACAGTCTTTTGCCACCAGTTTTTATCTGTGCACCTAAATTCACCGCTTCATTGACCCAGTCCTCAATACGGTCAACCTCAGCCGGGCGAATCAGTGGTCCCACATCAGTGGTTTCCATTGTTGGGTCGCCGGTATGTAATTGTTTTGCGACGCTAGTCAGTTTGTTCGCCAAGGTTTCGGCAATGGACTCATGCACAAAAATCCGCTGTACCGAAACACACACTTGGCCCGCGTGATAGAAACCACCTTTGGTTAATTTTGGAATGGCTACTTCCAAATCGGCATCTTCCGTCACAATAACCGGCGCAACGCCACCATGTTCAAGCGCACACCGCGTGCCGGGTGCCAATTTGGATCGCAACATCCAACCAATTTTGGCGCTGCCGATAAAACTAAAAAAATTGACCAACGGTGAAGTCACCAGTTGTGTCGCCACATCACTGTTCTTTGTTGTCAGGCACTGACACCAGTGACCGGGTAATCCTGCCTCATATAATAACTGGACAAAACGAAAACATGATAACGGTGTATCGCTGGCTGGTTTAACAATGACCGGACAACCGGTTGCCACAGCAGGCGCCACCTGATGAACAATTAAATTCAGTGGATGATTAAAAGCGCTGATTGCAACCACAACGCCAATCGGTTCGTGGTGGGTAAACGCTAATTTTCCGGCAGATGAACCATTCAAATTCATCGGTATTTCTGAACCGGCTCCTGTTCGGTACGCCTCAATGCACACCTGCATACCCTCAATGGCTCTGGCAACCTCAACCCGCGAGTCAATGAGCGGCTTGCCGCCTTCTCTCGCTGCTTCTAAAGCTAGCGCTTCAGCTTGTTCGGACATTAATGTGGCGGTTTTTTTCAATATCTCCAGCCGTTCTTCGGCCTTTAACCAGCGCGTCCGGTCATCAAACAACAATCGTGCATTACTCAAGGCAAGCGCGACTGTTTCTTCGTCAGCTGTTGCCACCGTTGCAATTTGCTGACGATCATAAGGTGCCACAACGGACAGGGAATCGGATGTTTGCTTTGCACCAGGGACCAATAAATCGAAATGCTGCGTCATAACAATTTGCTCCTTTCATTCATCTATTTGACAATTTACAACTAATCAGGAAAAGGACTGGCTAAGCGCTTTGATTTCTTGATTCAGAATTCTATCATTATCAGAGTAATCCACCGCGACTTCGATCACATGCACGCCGGATGTCGAAAAACAAGTTTCTATCAATGGTACCAGTTCATCACTGGCAGCAATTCGATAACCATAAGCACCATAGCTTTTCGCATATTCAACAAAATCAGGATTACCATAATCAAGTCCGAAATCGGCAAACCCCATATGCGCCTGCTTCCATTTGATCATGCCATAGGCATTGTCACATAAAATAATAACAACCAAATTTAACTTGAGTCGTACCGCCGTTTCAAGCTCCTGTGAATTCATCATGAAGCCACCATCTCCGCAAATGGCAACAACTTTTTTATCGGGATAAATTAGACTGGCAGCCATTGCTGAGGGTAGGCCCGCTCCCATCGTTGCCAGCGCGTTATCCAGTAAAACAGTATTGGGCTGATAGGCTTTATAATTACGGGCAAACCAGATTTTATAGATACCGTTATCCAATGCGATAATGCCATCGGCGGGTACGACTTTGCGGATGTCTGCTACCAGACGTTGCGGGTACATTGGGAAACGCGGATCGTCAATGCCTTTTTTCAAGTGTTCTTCAAGTTTCTGTCTTACAGACAAAAAGTAAGAAAAATCCCAGCTTTGCTGTGGTTTTATGTGTTCAGATAACTGCCAGATGCTATTGGCAATGTCACCAATCACACTCTGTTGCGGATAGTATACTGGGTCAATGGGTGCCGTGACATAATTAACATGAATCACTTTGAAGCGATCACCTTCCATGAAAAACGGTGGCTTTTCCACTACATCATGCCCTACGTTAATGATTAAATCAGCATGCTCGATGGCGCGATGTAGAAAATCATGATCAGACAGTGCTGCAGTACCTAAAAAAAGTGGGGTTCGTTCATCAATAACCCCTTTTCCCATTTGGGTCGAAAAAAACGGAATGCCTGTTTTCTCAACAAATGATTGCAACATGCGACAGGTCAATTTTCTGTTGGCTCCCGCGCCAATCAGTAACAACGGTCGCGCAGCAGCTTCAATCATGTTGACAGCCGCGCTAATTGCTTTATATTCAGCAATAGGGCGGCGAAATGAGCTTTTATGGATAATTGGCATATCGCTGTGTTCTGATGCAATATCTTCCGGCAGTTCAAGGTGCGTTGCGCCAGGACGCTCATCTTCTGCTACCCGAAAACTCTCCCTGACATGCGCCGGGATACTATCTGCACCCTGTATTTGGCGTGTGTACTTAGTCAGCGGGTGCATTATGTCAACCACATCAACAATCTGGAAGCGGCCTTGTTTGCTGCTCAAAATCGGTTTTTGACCAGTAATCATCAGCATTGGCATCGCGCCAAGCTGTGCATAGGCAGCAGCCGTAACCAAATTGGTCGCACCGGGACCTAAAGTTGCCATGGCTACGCCAGCTTTGCCGGTTAAGCGTCCATAGGTTGCAGCCATAAATCCGGCGGCCTGCTCATGCCGGGTAAGAATAAGCTTGATTGAAGAATCTTTTAGTGAATTTAAAAAGTCGAGGTTTTCTTCACCGGGTATTCCAAAGATATATTTCACGCCCTCTTCTTCCAGTGCTTTTACAAAAATATCAGATGCTTTCATAGTTTTTCCTCACAAGGATATGCGCTTTTAATCTATTCGTTAACAACTGCCAGTCCTATTTCAGACCCTTTATCATGACTGGCAATACAGTGTATTGGGCAAAAACTATCGGCCGATGCTTCTTTCGTGTCCCGTTCGAGGTACTCTGGATAGGGTTCAGATGATAAACACCCCGGCGTAAGGTATGGGAATAGTTCGTCGTATCGTTTGATACACACTTGATCGACTCGCCTGAACACATGGGTTCGATTAATTTGTTTGGTATCAGTCAGACCTGCTGCGGAAACAATCTGCATAAATGCTTTTACCGTTTCTTTATGAAAATTAGCCACACGTTGTGATTTGTCAGCCACAACTAGCCCCTTAATCAGGTTTTCATTCTGCGTCGCTACGCCGGTAGGGCACTCATTGGTATTACAGATCAGAGATTGCACACAGCCGAGCGCCATCATCATGCCACGTGCGCTATAACAAAGATCTGCCCCGATACTAAGTAGCCGGGCAATATGGAAGCCGGTAAACACTTTTCCGACGGCAATAACTTTAATGTCTTTCTTTAAATCATATCCAGTTAGCACATCACAAACCAGCCGTAACCCATCTCGTAGTGGCATGCCAACCGAGTTACTAAACTCCAGTGGTGCAGCCCCGGTTCCGCCTTCTGCGCCATCAACAGTAATAAAATCCGGTCGGATTTCGGTCTTAATCATTGCCTTGCACAAAGCAATAAATTCACTGGGTCTCCCCACACAGAGTTTAAAACCAATGGGTTTTCCGCCTGATATTTCACGCAAATTTTGTATGAAATGCATCATTTCAATGGGCGTTAAAAAAGCACTATGTGCCGGTGGAGAGTCAACAGTTGTATAGGGCTTGACACCACGAATTTTGGCGATTGTTGGCGAATTCTTTGCTGCAGGCAGAATACCGCCATGGCCTGGTTTTGCGCCCTGAGACAACTTGATTTCAACCATTTTAATATTATCGTGCGCGACCGTTTTTGCGAAGGCCTCCTCGCAAAATAACCCCGCTTCTGTCCGACAACCAAAATAACCGGTTCCAACCTGCCAGATCAGATCCCCGTTATTTTCCAAATGAAATGGACTGACACTGCCTTCCCCGGTGTTGTGCGCAAAGCCGCCCATTTTTGCGCCTTTATTCAGTGCGCGAACCGCATTATTACTGAGTGCTCCAAAACTCATCGCTGAGATATTCAGCACACTGGCATTGTAGGGCTTTTTACAGCTTGATCCGCCGATGAGTATCCTGGGCTCACATTCTTCATCCTTTATATGAAAAGCTGTCATCGAGTGTGCGAACCACTCATAACCTTGACGATACGTATCCAATTTTGTGCCGTAGGGACTGGTGTCCAGACTACACTTTGCACGCTGGTAAATTACAGATCGATGCATACGGTTAACCGGCGCGCCATCAATGTCAGACTCGATAAAATATTGCCGCACAAACGGACGCACAAACTCCATAAACCAGCGTCCGCGACCGACTAGCGGAAAATTGCGTCGTAGCGAATGTTTTGTTTGTAACATATCGTATAAACCAATGCCTATTAGAGGTGCAATAATCAATAGCAAAAACCATGCCTCTTCTTTCCAGAGACTGAGTATGAAAATTATTGGCAGACTGAGTATTGAGCCAAACACAAATGTGGTTCTCATTAAGATTCCTCTCAAAAACGTTTCATAAAATTGCTGAATAGATGAAAAATCTGAAGATACAGCCCCACATTACAGCGCATCGTAATATCTAGCAATTCAGACTGCAGAAGAAACCATTCTATTGAGCAGTAAATTAATTTTTTAAAGCGAAAAGCCGTTGTATTGCTACGTAATTAAAAGAATTAATTTTATGCCTACTCCATACACCTTCGGCGATCTAGTATCTGTCAAAAAAACAGGATTCGATTCGATTGACCCACTGATTTTTAATTTTCGTTGGAAAGACTCAGTCATTACTTACAGCTTTCCCGATAAAAATTCAGTTTGGAATTCAGATTTATACATTGGTTATGGTCCTGAAAAAGAGCCATGGAGTCCATCGTACGCGCCATTATCGCTATCGAATCAAGGCGATTTCGAAATATCCTTGCAGCAATGGGAGAATGTCGCAAATATTGAATTCAGT
>JAJFJH010000031.1 GCA_021774155.1 Nitrosomonas sp. | reverse complement strand
TTATACGACAAATAAACCAAAAAAAAATGACCCAATTGAGTCATTTTTAAGATTTAAGTACAAGAATTATCAATTTCATCATCAACCGACGACAAAACTCAGGTTCACCCCCCCCAAACCAACATTTCGCTTCGCGTTGAAACACCCAGTTTGCTGTAAATACTTTTAATATGATTGCGTACTGTGTGGTAACTCAGGTTAATAGTTTCGGAGATGTCGCGGGTATTGGTGCCTTGATAGATTAGCGTGGCAATTTCGAGCTCTCGCTTGGTTAAGCCTGCTCTGTTTAATTGATTGAAAATTTTTCCGGCTTTATTGGTGATTCTTGAGAAGCGTAGTAGATATAGACGTGTGTTTTCATTAACACCTTCGTTTGCAAGCATTAAGGTGATTTCATACAAGCGCCTACCGAGTTGTGATAACAAGCAGCATGACTCTATTTTTCTGAACTTGATAATATTGGCCTGTGAAAATACGGTTGATAAGAAGGTGCAATTTCCCTGCGAAACGGTTCGGTCATAGACGTTGTTCTTATAGACCAAAATACCTTCATCACTGACAACAGCCAATGGCTCAACATAACTAGACCGACGATCCATTATTTGCTGTTGTTTTCGACTATCTTCACGAAACAAGATGGTTTTAATCGTCTGCAATAAAATAGGACGCAGCAGATTCATCAGCTCAATATGGCGTTGACTATAGCTCGGGTTCATGGTGTTCATATGACAAAAACAAACAGCCAAGGTTTGTTTCGGATCATCGTGCAATACCATCATCCTGCAATGATCATTGATTTGATAATGACTCATGCCATTTGGATAATGCGTGTCAACAATCAGGGAAGGTGACCTATTGTTGGCTGCATCATTTGCTGCTGCGTGAGTTCGCATGGCTGCGATTAAAAAATCGTCCCATTGATGCCAGCATAAATTCGGCGGGCGGATACTGTCTAACAACTGCGGCGTATTTTCGTTACTTTCAAAATCCACATAAAACACACCACTGCAACCTAACAGTGGAATCAGCGCCGTTTCAACAACCAGATTGAACTCTACGCGTGTATGACAATTTTCCAACCAACAAATAATCGCTAAAATAATTTGATGGTCTTTGTATGTTAGCGCATCTAATACCACATTTGCTTTATTCATTTGCTTTAGCCCCATTATTTTTATAAAAAACAATGTGCGAAAAACAGGTTGATTAGAGCTATGTACGACACTAAGAATCAACAAATAAACCACACAACCAGAAACAGTCATTAACCACCGATGCAACCATAATATATAATAAATTTGGATTGAGCTGTGACCTTTATCACAGTCAGGTCTTTTACTATTCTCTATGGATTACAAATGTTCAGGCCTAAAGTTTCCAAACCAGCTCTCGATTAGATTGCATCACATTCAATAAAAAAACCTACCCGCCCAATGTATCAATACACCGATGACGTCATCAAACAGATCAACCAAGTAATTTTAGGTAAGCCACAGCAAATCCGTCTGTCACTTTGTTGCCTATTGGCTCAAGGACATTTATTAATTGAAGACGTCCCCGGTGTCGGCAAAACGGTGCTGTCTCATGTATTAGCCATGACTCTCGGGTTAGATTTTAATCGTATTCAATTCACTAGTGATCTGTTACCTGCCGATATTCTCGGTTGTTCTGTTTACGAACGTGAACAAGGTGATTTCCGCTTTCACCCCGGCCCTATTTTTAGCCAGGTGATTCTTGCCGATGAAATCAATCGCGCCACACCAAAAGCGCAGAGTGCATTGCTTGAAGCGATGGAAGAACAGCAAGTCAGTATTGAAGGCAGTACGCATAAACTACGCACACCTTTTTTTGTTATTGCCACGCAAAACCCAGGATTTCAGGTGGGTACTTTTCCATTACCAGAATCGCAGCTTGATCGGTTTTTGATGCGAATCAAATTAGGTTATCCTGATTATAAAGCGGAGCGACGTTTACTTGCGGGTGAAGACCCACGACGTTCATTGCAACAATTGAAACCCATTATGAACGAAGAAGTCCTGTCAAAATTACAGCAGCGGGTGCACCAGATCCATATCTCCGATGCGTTGCTAGACTACGTTCAGGCGCTGCTCAACTTTAGCCGCGAATCGCCTTATTATCTAGCTGGCTTATCACCTCGCGCTGGCTTGGCTTTGGTTCATGCTGCACGTGCTTGGGCGATGATCCATCATCGTAATCATGTGTTACCGGAAGACGTTCAGGAATTACTGCCTTATGTGGCGGCCCATCGCTTACAGCCATCCAACGAGATGCGTAGCAACAATCAAGACGAATTGATGGCACCCCTCGAAGAAGTTGCCATTCCTTAATGTCCAGACCATCATATTTACGTCGCTTCTTCCAAGCCACCCCAAGCGAAACTGGCCCCATTAAACTCACTCAGAAGCGCATTTATATTTTGCCCACTCGCAACGGTGTGGTTTTATCCATCGTATTATTTGCCATGTTGATGGGCGCTATCAACTACAACAACAGTCTGACTTACATTTTAACCTTTCTTCTCATTAGTGTGGCTTTCGTTTCCATGCTGCACACTTGGCGAAATCTTTATGGGTTGCATTTAGACATCGGAAAATGTACGCCCGTGCATGTCGGCAGCCGAATTGAAGTGCCTGTTTTAATCAGCAACATGAGTTCTCAAACCCGTTTAGCGTTGAATATTGCTTGGCTAGACAAAGAACCCATCCAGTTTGACCTCAAGCCTAATGAACAACAGTGGGTTAAGTTAACACTACCCGCCGATCATCGCGGTTATCAAGCATTGGGTAAGTTGACAATTTACAGTCAATTCCCATTGGGGCTGTTTCATACTTGGAGTCGTCTACAATTTGAGCAGGATTGCTTGGTCTATGCCTTCCCCGCAAAAAATGGGCGATTACCCAATAAAAACTGTCTACAAGACGGCAATGCTGATAGCGGTATAACTGGCAGCGATGATTTCGTGGGTTTGCGGAATTACAATAGTGGCGATTCACTTCGTCACATCAACTGGAAAGCGTTAGCCAAGGAACAAGGCTTATTCACCAAGCAATTCAGTGGCAATCAATCCGATGAATTAGTATTGTCATGGAATCAAACCGGCACGACCGATACCGAGCAATGCATCTCGCA
>JAJFJH010000004.1 GCA_021774155.1 Nitrosomonas sp. | reverse complement strand
ATTAACTAACCTTGCCGCATCTTGTTTAAATTCAAGTGTATATTTCGGATTCACTCGTTTTGTTTGTGTATTCATATTCACCTCTAATGACATTATAAATCTGCCTCTAGAAGTGTCCTGTTGCATTAAACCATTTCATTATTGTGCAGGTGGCTGCGGCACGACTTGCAGCCAACCGCCCGGACATTGTTTGACATATGGATAATAGCCATCTGGCTTTTGACAATAGTACCAGTAGTGAATCTGTGGCTGGGCTGGTGATACTGCTTCTTGTTGTTGGATGTATACGGGTGGTGCTGAGGGCATTACAACAGTTGGCGGATATGCGTAGTAAGGCGGATAAAGAAAAGGATCGCGATAACCAAAAGAACCGTAATAGAACGGGTCATAACCTAGATTCAGTCCAAAATTCAATCGATGTGCATTATACCTACCATGCGCCCAAACCGAACCGTTAACTATTAGTCCGAGAAGTACGATAGTCAGACACATTAATTTTAACTTTTTCATAGAACCAAGTCCTAATTCTACGTTAATGGTAAAAATACTGTCGGTAGTTCAACGCAAGGAACACCTATTCGTCATACCCACCTCACAGGTATGACGAATATTTGAATTACTCCATTAACATTTTATTGCGTATCTTTACCCGTTAAGGAACCCAGAAATGCTTTGATGTCTCTAACCATTCCATGACCGACATGATCTCGACCCAGTTGATGTTTTGCCATTAATTGAATCGCTTCATCTAATGTCTCCACTGAGCCATCATGAAAATATGGCGCCGTTTTAGTAATATTCCTAAGGCTGGGAACTTTAAACACTTTCTTGTCACTCTCAAGGCCAGTCACCTCATAGCGACCCATGTCTTCTGTTTCATAGGGCTCAACAAGCCCAATTTTTTTGTATGAATTACCACCAATGGCAACACCATTGTGACAATTGGCACAGCCCATACGCATAAATTTCTTCAAGCCTTTTTTCTCACTTTTATTCAATGCATCTTCATCGCCATTGAGGAAATCATCGAAGCGTGATGGTGTTAAAAGCGTACGCTCAAAAGCGCCAATAGCCTTACCAATATTATTGTAATTAAATGGATGCTTTGATTCACTAAATGCTTCCGCAAAAAGAACTTGATATTCATCAATCGCTTGTATTTTTTGAACAACAGCACCTTTAGTTGGCATACCCATTTCAACAGGATTTAAAATTGGGCCTAAAGCTTGCGCCTCTACATCACTAGCACGCCCATCCCAAAATTGAGCGATGTGTAGCGCAGCATTCATGGTAGTTGGAGAATTTCTACCTCCACGTTTACCTTCATGGCCTGGAGATGTTGGTTCATTATCTACACCATAATTGTTGAGCCCATGGCAAGAGTTACAGGAAATCTTATCATTGACTGATAATCTTGGATCCATGTATAGCATTTTGCCAAGCTTAATCAGGGCCGCATTCTTTTCTTCATCAATAATTGATGCAGGTAAAGGCTCAAAATATTGTTTAACGTTGTCCATGCCATGACCACCGCCATGCATACCACCTTCATGCCCATGGCCGCCACCATGACCATGGCTGTCGCCATTTTCATCATCTTCGTGATCATGCTCACCGCCATGCATCATGCCGCCTTTATGTCCGTGACCGTCACCATGTTTATCTCCCTCATGACCGTGACCACCGCCATGCCCATGACCGTCGCCATTTTCACCTTCTTCGTGGTCATGCTCACCGCCATGCATCATGCCGCCTTTATGCCCGTGGCCACCACCATGCTTACCGCTTTCCTGCTCATGGCTTTCCTGGTGTTCAGAACCACTTTGGTTCTTATTATCATCTTGAGCATAAGCCTGGGCACTTAAAATTAGCGTAAGTAATAAAATAAGTATCATATCATCTCCATAATTTATAGCAACAAAATTTTCATTCGTATATTCCCTCGTTCCTTGAAGTGGGGGAACGAATCCCGTATAGATCTATTTCAGTGATCATATTCACCATCTTAACCATCACTGTGCTCGCCATGATGAGTTTTTTATTGCGCTCGTCTATTGCTGTTTGATCTGCAGTTGTAAACAATCACGCGTAGCACATATAGCGTAGCATTAATAATGGTTCGTTTCATGCTTACTTGTTGAAAGATTTTTGTCTTTATTGACAAGTTTGGTTTTGCTTTTGCTTTTGCCTTGACCTTCTTTGTTTTCGTCACATGCTTAACCGACAAACAAAGCACCCCACCGCAAGGGGCGAGGAATTAGAGCCTAATGAAATGCAGTGCCTGGCTTCAATCCCATTTTTTTAAGAAACTTCGCCAATGGACAAAAGCCACTGAAAGATGCCTGAAAAAGATTTGTGCCGACAAAAGCTGTTAGCCATAACCAATGTACAGAGTGTAGTTGTGATAACAACAAACTCACGAGAACCATGCCGCCAGCGAATGCCATTACCATACGATCAATATTCATGATTATTTCTCCTTGTTTGAGTTTGTTAATACCCAATGCTTCTGATTATATAGTGTTCGTATAAAGATTCCGTTGTGCCTTTTCTGATTTTTGTCCAGGTAACATTAATTCCTTCCTCTGTGCGTTATACACTGATTGCTCATTCGTTATTTGGTTTACAGTAGATGCCATACAGTATTTCAAGTACACGGCGTGCGCCTTCATCTTTCAAAGAATAATAGGCGCTCTGTCCCTCACGTCTGCATTCCACGATTCCTTCATAGCGCAAGCGTGATAAATGTTGCGACAATGCCGATTGATTCAAACCAACCAATTTTTCCAGCTCGCCCACTGTGCGCTCTTGCTTAATAATGTGGCACAACACCATCATACGACTTGGATTTGCCAGTGACTTTAGCAATTGAGATGCGGCTTGCGCGTTTTGTTGCATATCATCGATATTCATATCTTCTAATTCTCATATTATAATATATTAATATTATGTCAAGGTTTTATATTAATTCAAATCGGAGTCTTGAAGTAATGTAAAAAGAAGAAATACAAAAAAACCTTTACCGAAAGAATCATTCGTTTTTCTTTGGACAAGCCGCGAACGATTATTTGGGCAGTGATGGTCACGACGTTGTTATTCACGACACTGGCGACACCGCCCAGCCCCTGGCCGCAGCAATTTCCTGCTTTGCAGAGCCTTAAGATTGATACCGATCCTGAGAATATACTGTCAGAAACAGAATCGGCGCGCGTTTTCCATAACAATGCAAAGAAAGAATTTTCGTTACATGACATGGTTGTTGTCGGCATCGTCAATGAAGAACACCAGAATGGCGTATTTAACCGCGTAGCGTAAATCTCGGGGGCTTTCCCCCGAGATTTACGCTACGCGGTTAAAATTACATATTACATCGCCGCACGTTTTCTGCGTGCGTCTTTCGGATCAATAACGAGGGAACGGTAGATCTCGATACGGTCTTTATGGCGCAAAATTGTTTCAGATTTTGCCAATTTGCCAAAAATACCAAACTTATTTTTAGTCAGGTCAATTTCAGAAAACTGCGTAGTGATATCGGAAAGTGCTATGGCTTGCGCTACGGTTGTTCCTTCGGGCACATCCAGGCGTTTCAACATCTGATTATCAGACAATGCGTAAACAACCTCCACCGCAATTACCTCAGTTTTTACTGCCATAGACTTCTTCTGCACGATCAATAAATGCTTCAACAAAACTATTCGCAATCATATAAAAAACAGGACCAACCAATTTCTCAAGTAGTTTGTGCGAAAAAGTGTAGTGCAAACGAAATTCTATTTTGCAAGCACTGTCGGATAAAGGAATAAAACGCCAATGACCATCGAGATGCTCAAAAGGGCCATCGAGCAATGTCATTTCAATTAGATCAGGCTCGTGACGTGTATTCTCAGTCGTAAAACTATGTTTAACAAGATTATAATCAATCTTTACCGTTGCATGAGCCACTTTCTCATCCTGATGCTCAACCGAAGTACCACCACACCAAGGAAGAAATTCCGGGTAATCTTCAACGGTATCAACCAATTTAAACATTTGCTCGGCCGAAAACTCAACCAATGCTGTTTTTTCAATTTCTGCCATAAACTAAATCAACCTGCTTCAATGAGAACTTACTGAAAAACTGATAAAATATGCCAAATTTTAAAAACTCCCCGCTACTTTTTCTTTCCTAAATGAGTATTGTTCAAAATAAAAAAGCCTTTCATGATTATTTCATTGAAGATAAATATGAAACAGGCGTCGTATTTGAAGGCTGGGAAGTCAAATCAATTCGTGCTGGCCGTGTTCAATTAAAAGAAGCTTATGTTACCATCCGTAATAGCGAATTATACCTGATCGGATGTCACATTAGTCCCTTGTCGACGGCATCAACTCATATTCATCCCGACCCAACGCGTACGCGCAAGCTATTATTACACGCTGAAGAAATAAAACGCCTAATCGGCAAAGTAGAGCGTGCTGGTTATACCTTGGTTCCGCTTGATTTACATTATAAAACAGGCCGAATAAAATTGGAAATCGGTCTAGCCAAGGGGAAGAAACAACATGATAAGCGCGATAATGAAAAACAACGCGAATGGGAACGTGATAAACAGCGACTAATGCGTGACAAATAAACACATTTAATTTCTACAGGGTATCTCTAAAAATTCATATTTTAAACAAGATAAGACGGGAACAAAAAATATTGACGCAGCATATAATTGATATGTAAGGTAATATTTTTTGTGAGCAACACAGAATTGTGACGAAATATAGATTCTTAGAGGTGCCCTAAAACAACTCAATTTTAAATTTACATATGCAAAAGCAAAAATCTATTGCCGTCTGGCTATTTGTTTGTTGTGCCATGGTCTTTATCATGGTGGTCGTTGGTGGTGTAACACGACTAACCGACTCCGGTTTGTCCATCGTGGAATGGCAACCGGTATCAGGCACATTGCCACCCATGAGTCAAAGTGACTGGGACGAATTTCACCAAAAATACCAACAAAGCCCTCAATACCAACAGATCAACAAAGGTATGAGCGTGGACGAGTTTAAAACTATTTTCTGGTGGGAATATATTCACCGTTTACTAGGACGCTTAATTGGGTTGGTGTTTTTTATCCCTTTTGTCTATTTCCTTATACGCAAACAAATCGACAAACCCTTGGGCATCAAATTATCCGGCATTTTTGTGTTGGGTGGGTTACAAGGCCTCATGGGCTGGTACATGGTCATGAGTGGTTTAGTCAATGATCCCCATGTCAGTCAATATCGCTTAACCGCCCATTTAGGGCTGGCTTTTGTTATCTTTGCCGCCATGTTCTGGGTCGCGACAGACTTACTCTATGACAAAAACAAATCGCCGCACGATCCCGAAGCATTGCGAGGCGTCAGGCGTTTCTCCATCGGCCTAACCTGGTTGATTTTCATCATGGTGTTATCCGGCGGATTGGTTGCCGGTATTCGTGCAGGCCTTGCATACAACACCTTCCCGCTGATGAACGGCCACTTCATCCCACCTGAAATATTCATGCTTGAACCCTGGTGGCGAAATTTCTTTGACAACATGGCAACCGTGCAGTTTGACCACCGTATGATCGCATGGGTATTAATGTTCACCATTCCATACTTCTGGTTCAAAGCGAGAAAACAGCAACTGTCTGATTCCGCCAAACTCGCCTGTAACCTCTTACTGATCATGCTCGTCATACAAGTCGGCTTAGGTATCAGTACACTATTATTGGCCGTACCACTAAAATTGGCAGCGGCACATCAAGGTGGCGCTATGCTGTTATTTACAGCCGCGTTATGGGTGAATCATAAGTTGCGTTAAAAAGCAGCATGCCAATCACAAGGCGTAACACCCAGCGGGTATGCGCTGAACGTAACTTGGGGTCATGCCTCGAACAAGACGAAAGCCAAAGTAGCTGACACGGCTAGACAGGTCGCCGTAGTAGCGGATTTAAGGCGAAGAAATGCCGCAGAGTGAAAAACAATCAAGCCGATTATTTCTTTACATTCATGCCCAATCGTTCCATACGATAACGCATGGATCTTACGGTGATGCCTAATAACCGCGCTGCGGCTGTGCGGTTATAGCGGCTTTTTTCTAGCGCTTTGGCGATGGATTCTTTTTCTAGCTGATCGAGATAATCTTGTAGCGGTAGATCACCGTCAGTAGTCGCAGGTGAACGATCGACTGGTTCTTGTAATTTTTCTACTGAGTTTAATTGTAATTCCGTTTTGTCGATTTTGTTGTCGGCGCATAATGCTAATGTTCGCTCTAGGATATTTTCCAGCTCTCGAACATTACCGGGAAAGTCGTAGCTTGCTAGTGCGTTCATCGCGTCTTTTTTTAAGCTGCATACTTCTCTTTTCATTGCATGACAGAGCTTAGCTAAAATAGCTTTCGCGATGAGCGGGATGTCTTCACGCATTTCGCGCAAGGCGGGCATTTTTAGTGCGATGACATTTAGGCGATAATACAAATCCTGACGGAACTTTCCATTTTCAATGCATTCACTTAATTTCTGATGAGTGGCACTGATGATGCGTACATCAACATTTTCTTCTTTTGTTTCGCCAATTTTTCTGACCTGTTTTTCCTGAATAACACGCAACAATTTGACTTGCATGGCAAGCGGTAAGTCGGCCACTTCATCCAAAAATAACGTACCGCCATTTGCCGCGTGAAAGAAACCATCATGGTCTGCAGCGGCACCGGTAAAAGCGCCTTTTTTATAGCCAAAGAACTCACTTTCCATTAGGTTCTCAGGAATCGCTCCACAATTCACTGCCACAAAACTACCGGCATGGCGCGCACTTCGTTCGTGTATTAATCTGGCCGCGAGCTCTTTACCGCTACCCGACTCGCCACTGATATAAACAGCAGCTTGGCTACGTGAGAGTTTCTCAATCGTCGCACGTAGGCGTTGCATGGGGGCTGAATCGCCTAGCAGTGTGCGCTCGCTTTGCTTAACACCAATGTTCGTTTCATTTTGCATGGGGGGCAAACTCAGCGCAGATTTAACCAATGCGCGCAGTTGATCTAATGAAACTGGTTTGGACAAATAATCAAATGCGCCCGCTTTTAAAGCAGCCACCGCATTTTCAGTCGTGCCATAAGCGGTAATGACTGCCACCGGCAAATCAGCACAATGCTTGGTAATATAATCAACCAACATCAGCCCATCACCATCAGGCAAACGCATATCCGTTAAACAGACTTGGAAATTATGTGATTCAAGCCTGGCTTTCGCATCGTTGATACAGGTTGCGCTTTCAACATTCACACCCATACGAGCTAACGTGAGTTCTAGTAATTCTATAATATCGGGTTCGTCGTCTACAATTAATACGGTGGGTATCGATGCATTATCTCGGGAAGATGATGTCTTTTCATTTTTTGTTGGTATGAACATGATTTAGACTTCTTTGGCAAATAATCCTGAAGTGCCCCCCAGTTGCATTCTCAATGTAATCAAGAGACGCGTGGTTAGACTCACACATCTCTCTAGCAATATAAAGCCCCAGCCCCGTCCCACTGGCTTCTGTAGTGGAGAAGGGTTCAAACAATTTTTTTAACTGCGCTGGTGAAACACCAGGGCCGTCATCTATCACATCAAGATTAATACAATTCGCGTTTAACCCATCAGTCAATCTAAGCTGGATACTTGCCTTTTTTTTGCAACAATGGCGCCATGCATTACGACATAGATTCCATAGAATCCGGTTCAAATGCCCTTGATCAAAAGCAATGGCGTTTTGCCCCTGCCCCGCCACATCTAGCAAGAAAATATCTGTATCAATTTTCTCTGCGTGACAAAAATCATTAACAAATGTACGAATGAAAACTGTCGCATCCAGAATCTCTGATTTGGCAATATCACGCCGATTCAACTGCAAGATGTCTTGCACAATTTTGTCAAGGCGCAAGGTATTATCGCGAACAATTTGTAATAAGCGTGTTTGCGTTGGACTTGAACTTTGTTCCTCTTCTAGCAACTCAGCCGCATGACTAATTGCGGACAACGGGTTACGAATTTCATGCGCAATATTGGCGGTTAGACGACCCAAAGCGGCTAATTTTAATTGCTGAACTTGCGCTTGAATCCGACTCATGTCTTCCAAAAAAATTACCACACCGGTTCGGCTGTCTTCTTTAATTGGCACAAATCGGGTTCGCACCAACACATTAGTTGCTGGCAATTTCAATAAATCAAAACTGGCATCATTATCATCACGCCAAACGACTAATCTTTCCGCTAAAGAAGGCACATAATCAGCAAGTGTTGGATATTCAAAGACGGATGATTTCGGTTTTAAGTCCAGCAGTTTCTCTGCAATAAAATTACGTTGCCGAATCTTGCCATTGCTATCAACAACCAACACACCATCTTGCATATCTTGAATAACAAGCTGATTAACCTGCGCCATATTGGCAAGGTCAGTTCCTCGCTGCTGCGCCAACTGCTCACTTGCAATAGCGCGTGTTGCAAACTGATGTGCCAACCAGGCCAGCGCAAAATACCCCATGCTGAGCAAACCGACCTGGGTGTACTGCGCTTGGTAATCATGCACATAAAAAAACCCATAGGTTTCTTGCAGGAGCAGACCTATAGACGCTACAGCCGCATAAAATAGCGCTAGCCGCCCCCGGCTGATTAAGCCTGCACCCGCAAGCGATACCAACAACAACACACCCAGCCCACTTTGTATGCCACCACTGGCAAAAATCATCGTGCAAATAAATACTACGTCGCTAACAATTTGAAAGGAAAGTTGCCAATTAAAGCTCAGATAGCGTTTTCTGACAGGAATAATGGTTAAGCCGCAAAATAATACATACACCAGCGCAACATAATCAAATAATTGGGTGTTGGTATTACCAAAGCTGAAGGGATGGAATAGCCAGGTAGAAACAACGATGCCACTCGCCATGACCAGACGATAAACGTTGAAATAAAATAATGAATGCCAAAACTGCTCAGAATAGACTGTTTTCAATGACATTTATTCACTAGCATTTTCATGTTCAAGAACAAATAACTATGGCTGCGAATCTAAGTATTGTTGAAAATGTTCATCACTACAGAAAAATTTTCCATCAACCGCTACACTTTGATCTTCTTGTACATGCACACCACAGTATTCGCAACAGACCAACTCTTCAGTCTCATCTGTCAGCAACGCTGTTTCCTCATCTTTTTTTTCTATATTTTTCGTTGGAAACTTGTCTCTTAATAACCAATAAAACAATACGATAATAATCGCGAAAAATAGCAATTTACCCATGATGAAAACCTCCTTGTATTGCGTCAATTATTGTACTTGCTGCACGCTTGACGCTTAGCGTCATAACAACGGGCTAACACCCTCATTTCTTACCCATGCTTCTGTAACATCTCAGTGGCATGTTGGCGTGTCGTTGCTGTAATCTTCACGCCGCCTAACATTCGCGCAATTTCTTCTACGCGCCCTGATTCATCAAGAACAACAATTTGACTCGTGACTTGTTTATTTTTTGATTGACCAGGTGACTTGGATACTTGCCATTGCTGATCACCCGTAGCGGCAACCTGCGGCAAATGCGTAATACATAACACTTGCCGCGTTTCACCTAATTTTTTTAACAGTTCACCCACAATTTCTGCCACGCGACCACCGATACCAGCATCCACTTCATCAAAAATCAGTGTCGGCGCTGTACCGACTTGACTGGTAATTACCTGAATCGCTAGACTGATGCGTGACAACTCACCACCAGACACCACTTTAGCCAGCGGCCTTAACGGCATCCCTTTATGTGTAGCAACTTGAAATTCAACCTGCTCTAATCCATACGACGCGCCTTGTTCCAAAGGTAATAGTGCCACGGCGAATTGTCCTTCCTCCATCGCCAAGGTGTGCATGGATGAACTTACTAGCTGAGATAATAGCTGGCCTGTTTTCTTACGTACGACACTGAGTTTTTTGGCTTGCTTTAAATACACTTCTTTTGCTGCGACTTCTTCTTTGATGAGCTCATCCAAATTACCGCCAGCACCGATTGCGGCCAGTCGCTGCGTCGAAGTTTCGAGTAAGTCTGGCAATTCTTCAGGCGCAACACGATGCTTTCTTGCGGCAGCTAGAATATCCGCCATGCGTGTTTCTGTTTCTTGTAACAACTGCGGATCTAAATCAAGACTTTGGCGGTAATGTTTTAACTCATAGATGCCTTCTTGCAACTCAGCTTGCGCTGAATCTAATTGATCAATAATGGCTTTAAGTGCTGGATCGTAATCCTGCAGGTTATTCAGTTGATGATTCACGGCATTAATCTGAGAAATTGCCGACGCGTCATTTTCTGACAACGTTTCCATGCCCATTTCTGCCGCTTCTAGCAAACTGGCAACATGCGATAGTCGACCATGGTCCACTTGCAGTGTTTGCCATTCTTCAGCGGAAAAATTTAGATCCTTTAATTCCTGGCTTTGCCAAGCTAATTGCTCGCGTTCTTGTTGATTATCAGCTGCATTTTGTTCCCAATTCAATCGTTGCTGATTAAGCTGCTGCCAAATTTGATAGGCATTAGCAACAACTTTCACCAACGCACTGTTACCCGCATAAGCATCAAACAAAGTCCGTTGCGATTCATTATTCAGCAAAGATTGGTGGGCGTGTTGTCCGTGAATATCAACTAGTTGCTCACCAACTAATCGCATTTGTTGCAACGTTACCGCATGACCATTTACAAAACCACGCGAACGACCACTGGAATCTATAATCCGTCGCAGCAAGCAAGTATCGGGATCCCCATGAAGCTCATTGACTTTAAGCCAGTCTTCGAGCTTAGGCAATGCACTGGTGTCAAACATGGCGCTAATCTCGGCACGCTCACAATGATGGCGTATCTGATTAGCATCACCCCGTGCGCCCATCGCCAAAGAAAGCGCATCAATTAAAATGGACTTACCTGCGCCTGTTTCACCCGTAAACACGGTAAAACCAGACTTAAAATCTAACGTAATCTGGTTAACAATGACAAAATCTTTGATGCTCAAATGCTTTAGCATAATTGAGGAGGATAGTTAGTCTATTTTTTTGATAGGAAAGCAGCTGCCTTAAGTGGAAACTCGCTCCAACCCAACTTCTCACGTAACATCCGGTAATAATTATGATCCTTTGGATGTAATAACTTAACCGTTTTCGAGTAACGCTGCACGATAATTCTATCTGCATGACTCAAATCAAAATATGAATGACTGTCACAATGCACTCGCATTTCTGTTGAACAATGTATAAGAATTTCCACGCTGGCTTCTGGCCCAACAATAATCGGACGATTACTTAATGTATGCGGGCACACAGGCACCAGCGCAATAAGGTCAAGACTGGGGTATAGAATGGGGCCGCCAGATGATAATGCGTAGGCGGTAGAGCCTGTCGGTGTGGCTACAATCAGGCCATCTGAACGTAAAGAATAAACATATTCGTCATTTATTCTCACTTCAAATTCAATCATGCCACTACCAATACCCCGCTGCATGACTACATCATTAAATGCCAGTGAATTAAAGACACATTCTTTATTACGCAGCACATCGGCATTTAACAACATTCGGCGCTCAGCAATATACTGACCATCAAGCATGGCGCTTATTGTTTCCAGCATCGCATCCGTAGACAAATCGGTCAAAAAACCAAGCCGTCCCTGGTTTACGCCAATCAACGGCACATCGTAGGCCGACAACTGACGTGCAATATTTAGCATGGTGCCATCACCGCCAATCACCACCGCCAAGTCAACTTGCTCACCAATCTCTTTTAACGTCAAACCAGAATAGGCACTACCGGGCATTTGAGAAGCCGTCAACTCATCAATCACAACCACATAATTATGGTTAGTCAGATATTCAGCAAGTTCCAGTAAAGGTTCCTGCACTTCTAGATTTTTATGCTTGCCGATTAACGCGATCTTTTTGAATGGAAAACTCATCACTTGGTAAAACAAAAAATTAAGGCTTATTTAAGCCGTTAGAGTGAACTTGTGCCGCTGTCATTCTGTATTAGTATTGATTTCGCTTGAGTGTAGCACATCAATGCACGCTCACTTAACGCAACTAAACATTATATTTCCTCTGGCAATTACCGTTTAATTCTGAACCTAACGGATGGAAAAATCACCTCTGCCATCTTATCGTTGTAAGCATGAAGCGTATGTTAGATAGTGGTCGATGAATTAATCGGTAGTTTCCTTGTTTGGTGTAAAATATGACTATGCTTAATGAACGTGCTCAGATTCTGTTAAAAACATTGGTTGAACGTTATATCCACGAGGGCAACCCAGTGGGTTCGCGTACACTTTCAAAATTTTCTGGTCTGGATTTAAGCCCTGCAACTATTCGCAACGTCATGTCGGACCTTGAGGAAATGGGGCTAGTCACCAGCCCTCATACTTCTGCCGGACGAATTCCTACCCCCCAAGGCTATCGTTTATTTGTTGACTCCCTGTTAGTAATCAAAGAAATCGACAATTTTGAACTTCATCATCTGGAACATAATTTACACCCTGACAATCCGTCTCGATTGATTAATGTGGCGTCTCAAATGCTGTCTGAATTAACCAAATTTGCCGGTGTCGTCGCCATGCCTAAACGGACTGGCGCCGCATTTCGTTATATTGAATTCATGGCACTGACAGAAAAGCGCATTTTGTTGATTATTGTGACGCCAGAAGGGGATGTACAAAACCGTATTATCTTCACAGATAATAATTACACACCATCAGATTTAATCGAAGCCAGTAATTTCATCAATCAAAATTATGCCGGCTGTACCATTAAAGAAATTAATAATCGCCTAACTGATGAATTAAAAGAATTACGTCAGGAAATGACCAGCCTTATGAATTCTGCTATAGAAGCAAGCGGCGAGGCCATCAACGAAAGTAATGAATCTGTTGTGCTTGCAGGTGAACGCAAATTACTCGAGAT
The DNA here is from genome assembly GCA_021774155.1 of Nitrosomonas sp. Taxonomy (GTDB): domain Bacteria; phylum Pseudomonadota; class Gammaproteobacteria; order Burkholderiales; family Nitrosomonadaceae; genus Nitrosomonas. The sequence goes on along the minus strand of JAJFJH010000004.1, from coordinate 686 downwards.
TCAAGACCTATCAGGTAATTTAATCAGCCTAAAAAAATTATTTGATTTATTTGAGCGCAAAACCATGTTGCTTGAATTACTCGAGCTTGGCCATCAAGCAGAGGGAGTAAAAGTCTTCATTGGCGGTGAAGCCGACATCGTTTCATTAGAAGAATTCAGCGTTATCACCGCACCCTATAAAATGGAAGGAAAAATTGTCGGTACCGTAGGCGTCATCGGACCTCGACGTATGGCCTACGAACGCATCATCCCCATTGTCGAAGTAACCGCAAAATTGCTTTCTAGCGGACTAGCACAACACTAACAGGGTAATAGAAATCCTGCGCTGGCTATGGTGGCCCATATTACATGGCTTCATCCTAACTTTCCGACCCGCAAAATCAGCCGAGAAATATAAATTGGTTTGGATGCCTGAAGGCTCACCACTCAAAGTCCACACCGAGCGACAAACTAAATTACTCGCAGAGTCACTGGCCAAACGCACACAATCACCTTTAGTCGTCGAATACGCGATGAACATAGGCAACCCATCTCTTGCTGATGTATTTAGAGCTTACTCAGAAAGTAGCATTGCATATATCTCGTAAAAAAATAAATCATTAACTGATTGATTTATTATATCTTTATTAATCTAGATTAGAAGGTTACTAAAAATTAGTTCATATTTAGATAATTTTGTTTGAGGC
>JAJFJH010000300.1 GCA_021774155.1 Nitrosomonas sp. | reverse complement strand
AAGACCAAGAAGTTGACTTTTCACGTTCATTCAGATGGAACAGTCAATCCGATAATCAATGTTCGGGTTGATACTTGTGCGGATATGAATCGATGATTTAGTTTAACCAAAATATACCAGCAACCGCATGTACGGACTGGGATGTTCCAGCACTCTTTAAGTGCCAGAACATCCCTTTTTTGTTTTTATGCCAAGAGAAGATATAAACACTAAAATCGAAGACAAGTTGGTCGGCTCCGCAAAGGAGAAAAGAATCCGGCTGACGCAGCGCGACTTCAAGAAGGCGGTGTCTGACGACGAAACGTCCCAGACAGAAGTCAAGGAAGGCGTTAAGGCCTATGAATCTAATTCGTGGCCGGAAGACATAAAGACTGAGCGCGAAGAACTGAAGAAGCCTGTAGGCGACATTGCCAGGTTTCCCAACATCGTTGATGTTATATCCGGGAATCAGCGTCAAGGCAGGACGGAGATGTCGGCGTTCGCTTTTGAGCGTGATGATTTCAGGACTGCTGAGTTTGCCAACGCTTATCTGAAGTATCGCCGGCAAAAACAACCCCTTCAGCACGAAAATTCTCTTGGATTTCAGAACGGCATTATCACGTCTCGTGCTCATTGGGAGTATTTCCTGAAGTTCAACCAGAAAGACGGCTCACTAGAAACCATCAGGGTGGAGCGTCCTGCTGATGAGGTCTATCTTGAAAGGCCTTTTAGGGAATATGATGGATCTGACTCGCCAAGCACTTTTCACGTACAGTGGACATCGATAGAGCAGCTCGAAGTCATTTACGGAAAGGTAGACAAGACCAAGCTCGAAGTCAGAGCAAGGGAATCCGAAGAAAGGCGAGTAGAAAAAACCCACCTTGAAGACGAGTACATGTTTCCATCGGATTCTGATCCGGATTTGTTTTTCAACAAAGAAACAGAGCAAGTCAGGCTGATCAGGCGGTGGCAACGCAGGTTCAAAAATGTGTTTCGTGTCTGGAGGCCGGACGCAGATTCTCTTGACAATGCTTCTTTGGGTGTGTTTGACACTAAAGCGGAAGCCAAAAAAGAAGCCTCCAAGTACTTAAGAGCTAGCAATATCAAGAATGTAAACTCTGATGATATGATAAGCGAGGAAGAGAAAGAGTTCTTTTCTTATCATGTTATTAGTGGAAGGCTTGAGCTTGAATGGCAGGAAGAATGGGGAGATTTTGTTCCGTTTGTTCATTTTTGGTGCTATTGGGCCAACGGAAAGTCTCATGGTTTGTGGGGCAGACTGAAAGACGAAACACAGCATCTCAATTTTCTGTTTGCCAAACTCGAAGAAAGGCTCGGCAAGATTGGTTGGATGCCGCTGCTTCTTGAAGAGGATGCTTTGTCTGAGGGGACTGACTTTGAGACGGCAATGGAGCATTGGAGGGATGGCAGTGGTGTTGAGCTGGCTAGTGGGGCAATCAGCAGAAATAAGGTAAAGGTAGAGCAAGACCAGTCCCTCCAATCGATAGGACCATACGTTGCGTTAGTTCAATTTTTCTTTGACAACATGGAAAGAAAGGTAGGTGCAACTAATGCTTTTCAAGGGGAGTCACCAGGAGCTAATACGGCTGGCATAGCCATTGAGAAATTGCAATCAAAAGCGTCGGCGGTTGTTGAACCGGTATTTGATAATTTCAGGCGTTCTCTCAAGATGGATGCACAAATTGAAATCAAGATGCTTGACAGGGCTTTCCAGAAGAGACGTTTTTTCACGACAATGAAGATGGAACGAGTTCTTGGTGGGATGATTGAGAGGGCACCCGAAAAAGACCCTTTGCAGGATTTTGGTGCTCAACTGCAAGAAGGGACAATAAGCATCCCCGGCAGTCCCGAAAAACAGACGTTCGACGTGGCAACGATTCTTGAGAAGATGGCATTGATTGAATATGACATCAATATTGACGAGACCCTTTCTACGCAGTCGCTTGGTATTTCAATACTGCAAACAATTGCACAGTTGGGCGAAGTTTTACCTGCGCCGCCCGATGTCTTGATAGATTTGTTGGGATTTGCAGGTATTCCGACATCAATAGTTGAAAGGTGGAAAGCACAGATTCCACAGGGGTTGCCAGCAACGAACGGTGCCCCCGTTAATCCATTAACTAACGTAGGAGCTTGATATGCCGCAAGATTTTAAAATCAACAACAACAATCTTGAGGGTAATGTCCCGGCGAGAAGTCGAACTCCCGATAAGAGCGGACAAATGCCAAGCGGCATGGTTCCTCTGTCGAATAGCCAGAAAAATTTCGTGCTTCCTGATGCAGGATCGCGAAATGTTCCGGCAAAAAAGAGTCTTCACGGGCATGAGGGGAATAATATTTCCGTCCAACCCACAAGTACGCGCTTTACCAAGCCGAGCGACGACATCGTCGTTCGCGCTGAAAACGTTTAACTGGAGAATGAAACATGTATGATTCTATGGTCCCGTTTCCGGGTCGGCCATTTTCGTTTGATGAGGAACCTGCCGGTTCTACCGGTGAGGCTGATCCCCAGAAAGAGGCGATTGATTTACTCTCTCGCCAAGTTCAAGGTCAAGAAAAGTTGATGGGCGGTTTCAAGCAAGAAATTGGCGATGTTCGCCAGTTAATGGAATCCATCAATCAAAAGTTGACTGAACCTGCTGCTCCGCTTGTTGATGAATATTTGACGGTTCAGCAAGCTCAAGAGCGTGAACAAGGCCTTGTAAGTACCATTACTGATATTCTCAGGGCCGCGGGAAAGGAGTCTACAATCAAAAACACCTATGGTGTAAGCGATGACGAGCTACGCGATGTTAAGGAATTCGCAAAGACCAATGGTATTGATGACTTGGAGACTGCGTGGTTCAAAAAGTCTGTTTCTGAAGGGAAGTTGCAACTTGACACAACTTCGGGAACATTCAAACAAATAACTGAAGACAATAAAAACGGAACCAGCGACAAAGTGCCAAAGGCTTCTTCGAGCAACGCTGATGATGCGGTCACAAAGAAGATTCAAGCGATGGTCAAGGATCCAGATAGGCACGAAGAGCTAATGGAGTTCTTTGAAAAGAATCCCAATGCTGAAGCTCAATATTTGAGACGCGCTGATTCCTCTTAATCTAAGGAATTAATAAAATGGCTGAATGGAGTGTTTCGGCTTTAACTCCGGCTGCCGATGAGAAAGCCCAGTTGTATACAGTACAGGCTTTTCATCAAGCAAAAGTGAACTCTTTTGTAGGACAGCTCATGGGTGAAGGTCCTAACAACATAGTTCAAACTGACAAACGACTGGAGTTGACGAAGGGGTCTGCGGTTAACTTGCCGTTGGTTACCGACATCGATTCTGAGCTGGGCCTTGCCGCAAGCTCTTCGAATGACCTGGAAGGCGCAGAGGTTGCTCCTACTGTTCATGGCGAAGCGGTTCTTCTGGACGGCTTGCGTCAAGCAATTCGTCTTGATGGCAACCTAAGCGAGCAACGAGCCTCTTTCAACATGCGTGAAGAGATTCGCGACAAGCTTGCTTACTGGGCGCAGCGTCGTCTTTTTGATGGACCGTTCTTTCGCAAGATGAGCGGGTTGAATGTTGTTGACAAGGATGCCGCAGTTGTTGGTGAGGCTGCATCCGCCAATACCACTATTCTTTATGGTGGCACTGGCAATTCTGCTGTCAACGACCTTGTCGATGGTGATACCATTACCTTTGAGATGCTGCAAGACGCAAAGACTGTAGCAGAATCCGGCTTTAATGGGACGACTGCTCTTATCTCAAAGATTCGTCCGGTGAACATCGAAGGAATGGGTGAGCATTATGTTTATGTGGGTCACCAATATGACCGTGCCCTTCTGAAAAAGCAAGACGAATGGAAAAACACCGTCAACCTGGCGGAAGTTCGTGGAAAAGAAAATCCGCGCTTTACCGGTGAAATCCGAATCTGGGACAACATCCTGCTTTATTTCCATGACCAGGTCGTTCTGCAAAACAACGCCACTTCGGTTCAGTATTCGACCGGGCTGTTTCTTGGTGCTCAGGCCGGGTATTGGATTCAGGCACAACCCGCTCCCGATTGGGTCGAGAAGGAATTCGACTACAAATGGAAGTATGGCATTGGAACCAGCTTCATGTTTGGTTTCGATAAGGTGAAATTCAATTCACTGGACTTTGGTTGCATTGCAATCAAAGCCGCTGCTAAGAACCCATTGGCTTAAGGAGGCTATGATGAAGAAAATTTTTCTTTTCTCGTTTGTGGCCCTGTTGGCTCTGGGGTCTTTTGGCAATGCAGATGCTCAAACGCTCAAATGGATTGAGCTTTACCGGAGTGACCTTGATAGTCTGGTCTCTACGGTAAACGATACCATTTCTGTCAGTCTGCTACAGCAAGGCCGCTCATATCCAAAGTTTGTTGGTGTCGTCTACAACAACAAAGTTGACATCAACAATGGTGAGCGGGTCACAATGAATGTCAGGCAAGGCTACAGAAGCATTTACGAAACTGAGGCCACGCTTGACACCTTGGTGACTGCTGCGACCGCAGACCTCGGAGCTGTCAGATTTATCGACACGCAGGCAGTGACGGGAGTTGGCACGAAGTTACGCTTTACATTCGGGCAGCTTGCCTCGGCGGCGGCAACGGATAGCATCAGTTATGCTGTTGCTATTTTTGGTATCTACCAATCCGTAATTCCGTAATCAAACTGGTGGAGGGCGCGGTTTCATTTCTCCCGCGTCCCTCTGCCTTTTTTAAAGGAGATTTGAAATGACTGAATGGTCAATGAATCAACCCCCGACTACCGTAAAAGGATATGTCGAATATCTCGGAGAATTCCCTAAGTTCGGCAAAATAACAATCAATATCTCGGATTGGGGTGGTCCGAATTCGGGATACAGCTACACGTTCCAACAAAGACAACCAAAAGCGAAGGTTATGTCATTGGCTGATCTTGAGTTTTTTGGTTCGTACACAATCAGGGTTCCAGGCAAGGTGAAAAAAGAAGTGCCTTGCGGCCCCGGAGGAAAAGGAACAAGAGAAGTAATGGTAAATAGTGAGGTGGAAAAGAAGTTGTTCAAAATAACGAGGGCATAATGCTGAAAATAGAATCGGATCAACTTTCATCTTTTTTTGAACAGAGGGCGGTAGCTCTTAAGCCGAGATTTCCCGCTGTGATTGCCATCATTGTCCAGCCGGTGAAGGCAGGGAAAACGAATCACAAATCATTCAAAGTGAATGATATTGAATTCGAAGTCGGGGATGTGGTTTTAGCTGACACTCACGGCAAAAGAAAGGTGGTTTCCAAGAAAGAGTTTGAAGAAGATTACGAATGAGTGATTTTTCTGTTCTTCTTGGTCGCTTGCGGACAAATCTTCTGATGAAGGGGGTTCGCTTTAAGCGTTTCAATTCAACGTCTGCCGGGGCTGCTGCCGGTACGACCATAATTTCTACAACTCTATCTGAGCTTGATGATTATTGGAATGGATGCACTTGCGTTAAAATTGATACCACGCAAGAAGCCTTAGAACAGAGAAAAGTTGTTGATTTTACTGCATCTTCTGATACTCTTGATTTCACCGGTAACCCGTGGGATGTTCAAATTGCGTCCGGCGTGACGTTTGAACTGTACGAACCTGGTACGTGGCGCGGCGATGAACTAAAAAGGTTTCTTCTTGAGGCCGCTGATCTCTTTTGCAGAACTGCTTCGCGAGATATTCTGGAAAACTTTGTTGTCCGTGAAACCAAGACGGCATCTCTCGGCGTGGTTGATACGCCGAGCAAAGTTTTGAGATATGAAGACCCAAGAGTGTCTATCAATGGACAGAAAGTAGATGTCTTGCCTGCAAGTAAATATGCCTATCTTGATGAGGGGGCTTTCATAGATACTGTCAATGGCAAGTATATTGGATACTTCGCAGGTAGGAGTGGCTCATCTCAAGATGTTTCTCAGTTTCTTTTTACGCCAAAGCACAATAAGGACTGTGAGTTCACTTTTATCCCTGTGCCGGAGTTTGACATCAACAACGCTTGGAAGGTGCCTGAAGAGGCGTGGACACCAATTGTACACGGTGCTGCGCAACTATCACTGCAAGCAAATGGCATGGTTGAGTTAGGGCAAGGTTGGGAGAGGGAAATGTTGAAATTCTTACCGGGGCAAAGACTAGATGGCTAATGTAAAAGAATTCAAAGAACGCATGTCTAAAGACCCGCGTCTTGACGCTTTCGAAGCAAACGATAGTTGGAAGTTTAGGGATGAGTATCTACGAGCCATTGCGCGTGAAGCCGAAAGACAAGTCGCAGTTGACACAAAAGTCAGAATCCAGGAGCGCGAATACCAAACAGTTGTTGGCGAGAGAGCGATTAATCTGGACGACGACTTTTTAGTGCCGGTCTCTATCAGGTGGAAAGAAGATACGGACGATCCAAAGCTTGAAGGATGGCCTGTGACTATAGTTTCTGACCGTGAGTTGCTGTAATGGCTGAGACTCAAACGACATTGCAAGACATTCTCGTTGCTGTTACACAAGCAGAAGCCGATGCTCGTGATACTTTGATGGGCGGCGTGAATTCAACGGACGCTGCTTGGGATAAAATAAGAGAGGTGACTGGTTCTCTCAGGGCTGTCATTGAAAGACAGTCCTTAGATAATGTCAATGTCGAAACCGACTACGGTGCTACCGGAGATGGTGTGGCTGACGACACCTCTGCAATCAATGCCGCCATTGCAGCAGCAAGTACGACAAATGCAAGGACAATTGTTTTCCCTGGCAAATCCTACAGAATAACAGCACCCATAATTGCCAATGTCTTTGGTTTGAAAATGATCGGAGGGGGCTATTCAGCGCAAGCCGGGTTTGCTGAGACCGCTGGGAGAACAAAGATACTAAAAGATGGGAACTTTGACGGGATCGTGGTCAGTCAAAGTTCGATCTCTATCGAGGCTCTTGATATTCTTGGCAATACTGGCAATGGTGGGGATGGCATTTCTATTGAATCGAGTCGATGTGTTTTAAGAGACACTTCTTGCAGAAGGCACGGTGGTGTAGGGATAAGGATTGGCAAAGGTTCGGATAATGACAATTTGTGGAGAATGTACAACGTTCTATGTCTTGGCAATACATCGCACGGGATTTATATCCATGATGATGGCGGAGGTGCTCCTGATGTGAATGCAGGGTGTGCGTTCGGGCTGGACTTGAGGAGCAACGGCGGTGATGGGCTTAGGCTTGAAAACGCAATTGATAATCAGTTCTATGGTTTTCATGCTGCGTCAAATACTGGTTTTGGTATAAACATGCTGTCTGGTGCAAAGGGCCACAACTTCTTTTTCCCGTATCTTGAAAGCAATACCGCTGGAGAGGGTAATCTTGCGGTCGGCGCTTTGCAGAATATGGTCTGGGGGGTAAGGCAGGGCGTAGATGACGGCTGGACTATCGGTCAAACCTCTGATGATAATGTTGTTCTTGGAAGAAATAATTCTTTGAATGACATGTTTATGGTCATGGGGAATATTGCTTTTGAACAGTTGAATATTGGTGAACATCCATTTGCTACAGCTGGAACTTGGAATTTTAGAAAAAATTCAGCAAACAGGCATCTTGAAATTGCTTTTGCCGGAAGCAGCGCAACACCATTTGAGGTCCAGGTATTGCATGATAACGCCGGAGTGGCAAATCTGAACATCAAGGATGGTGGCCTGAAGATAAATGATGGATCATTAATAACTGATGTCCTTACCGCAACCACAACACATGACGTTCCAAGTCTTGCGGACGGAGCAGTTAATGCCAAGAATTTAACAGTGACGGGTGCAACAGTCGGAGACCCTTGTTTTGCTGGTCACACGGCAATAGGCACAAATAATTTTCAGATAACGGCACATGTGGAAGCCGCTGACTCAGTGCGGGTTATCTTCCGAAATGTTTCTGGTGGCGTAGTGGATTTAGCGTCAGGAACCTTAAGGGTTGTGGTATTTAAATACTAGTTATGAATCATGGCTATAACTGTTGATGAATTTGACAATTTGTTCCTTTCCGTTGAAAGGCTTAGAATTGTCACTGTTGCGGAAATGCAGGGGACTATTGAAGACAGGAGAAATGAAATCAAGACCTCTCAACCGACTACTATAGGCAGAACCTTGACGCACAATGACGCTTATTTTGTAGACAGAAGTTCTCAAATACATACATCGCAAGCACCGAAGAGAATATGAGCTTTGTATTAAAAACAATCGCAATAGCACTTGAGGCTGATTTACCCAAGACAGTAACGTTCGCGTCTTTGGGGCTGTCGTTTACGTCCGCTCCCGATGTGATTCTGCAAAGTGACTCAGATCGGGTTGTTTACCCTAATGGGATAACATCTTCTCAGTTTGTTATAAATGGTGGCACCGGTGGTGCTCCTCCGTTCAATGTCTATGCGTTGATAGGCAGTGACAGCATAACTACGACACCAACCCCGGTGACATCTACCGGGACCGATGATATGGGGTCCGGTAGGCCGACAATTGCGGCAATTGTGAATACAAATCCGAAACAATTAAGATTTAAGCTCAAGTTTGATGAGAACTATACCATCCGGTGTGGATATATCCCAATGCCACCGGAAATCACCACACTAACTCAAGAGCTTTACACCCCTTCGCAGGTGCATCATCTTGTTTATCTGAAGTTTGTAGAGCTTATCGCCGGGGACATGGGTGAGGATGATATTCAGGCTAAGTTCAAGGTGTTATATGAGCAACAGCGTCAGCGAGAAAAAAACATGGCAAAGGCCGGTCATTTAACCAAAAACAGAATACCTTTTGGGTGGTTTGCGTGAGACTCGCTCACATAAAAAACTTCGGAAGAGAGCTTGTCACGAACGCTGACAGGGGCGACGTGCCTCAAGATGCTGCTACTGTGTTTGAGAATTTACGGGCTGATAAGTTGGGGCAGATGCGTGGTATTAGAGGTTATAAGCTGTTTGCGAACGGCCCTGCGGCTATTGCCGGTAACTTGGACTTTATCGCTGAGGTTGTAATAAATGACACCCAGACCTTGATAGCTTGGGGGACGGATGGAAGTTCGGTGCAGCATTTTTATTATTCGATTGATGCTGGGGTGAATTGGGTAGAGATAACTGAGATTGTGTTTGTTGAAATAGATACGTTCAGTTCTTCAACTCAGTTTACAATAACTGCCGGTTCGTCTCCTTTTGGGGACACTCCTTCAAGTACGATAGACTTTTACAATAAATGGATGTTGTACCACTATGAAGTGGGAACCCCAGCCAACAGTTCTCTTGATTATATACTTGATTATGATGGCATAAGTCAAATAGACACTAAATATGGAATATCTGCGACGGGAACAAGTGGCGACAAGATAGTCTTGATGAGATTCCCCCTGTGGAGCAAAGCTGATTTAGAAGATTTGGCTGATGGTACAATCTCTAATTTTAATGACCATAGGAACTTTGTTAAAAGCACCTTCAAACCAAGCGTAATTCAAAGACAAGATGCTGTTGCAATAGTCAATGGTAGGAAAAAAGACAACCTTACTGCTGGGATTGACAATCACACGGGAATATGGTTCGGATATCTTGAAACCGGAAATTTGTTTGACCAGTCTGACTTAAGCTTTACCGGATTGCATGCGGAAAAACTCTTTCTTGACAATATTGTGCCGTCTGGGCATGGCGTTGGTGGTGGCAATTTAATATTGACCGTAACTGCTGCTGCGGGTACTCCGTCGATCGATGCTGCTGATTATTCATTTAAGGTCAGTTTTGTTTATGATGGGTTTCAGGAATCCCCGGTTTTCATAGAATCGGGTGGCGTTATGGCGCAAAAGAACACAATTGCCTCTGGTGAGAAATTTACTGCCTTTAATATTCAGTGGGGCAAGCCGGGGAGTTTCCTTGAATACCACATCCAAAGCAGAAGATTAACTTCTATAAGAGTTTATGCCGCCCAGGTGGATTCGGATCTTAAACCAACAACTCCTTTCTTTTTTATCAAGGAATTTAATCTTGTTGATACGACGTGGAGCGGTGCAACGACACATACATTTTCTTCGACTATAGATGGCGCAGAGTGGACTGATTCACAGGACAAGGATGCGGCTTCAGTTCATGGCTATTTTGATACAAACAATGTTGTTCCTGATTTTGTAGTCAAAGCAGCAGGAAGAGAAATTGCAGGAAGTGTCGTTGTGGGAACTGAAACAGATAATGACGAAAATACATCATATCTGATTAAGTCACCAATCAATTCAGTTCTTAGGAATACACCTGATGTATTGCCAGAAGGGGACATAAAGGATACAGCAGAGGAGGGTATTTATAAGATACAGGGACTAAAAGAACTTGGCAATAAGGTTGCATGCTTCGGACAAAATAAACTTGTGCTCTATAGTTTTAACAACAGAGGCGATTTAGCGGTTAGTCAAGAATTTGATAAAAAAGGCTTGCCCGGTAATTTCGGTTCTACTTCCATAAAAGACTTCTTGTTCTGGGGTAGCGATTACTCCATTTATGGATTAGTGGACGGTGGGCTTCCGCAGGAAATTGGAGCAGCCATTCGTGATACTTGGCAAGAATTGTCTGCGGCTAACCGGCAAAATGCAATAGCTGCCTACCATAGGAGTCAAGACGAATTCTATCTGCTGGCGAATGACATTTCGTATATTTTCGACAAGGGCAAGGGGACCTGGAAAACCTACAATGCCGATAAGACGTGGACATGGCTAACCGATGGGGTCGATGGAGAACTGTTGGCTTCAGATGGAACCGATATATATGACTTGCAATCTGCCACTGCAACCGAATCGTTGACAGCTACTTATGAGAAAGACTTTGAGTTTGAGACGGAAGTTACTCTTGAGCAGTTTTGGTTGAACTTTGAATCTACTACGATGATAAAGGTTTTTTTGTATGACCTTGAAATTAGCAATTCTAACCCACTTGATACGCTTTTTTTCTTGCCTCAATCAACGCCGGAGACAATTAAGGAGCGTGCAACCTTTAAAGTGCAGAGATTGAGAGTTAAGATAGAAAAACAAGCGAGCACGGACCAGGATTTTTCAATCAATTCGTACAGTATATTTGGAACAATCAGTGAGCCGGAAAGTGAATCTGAATCTTCCTAAAGAGTACGATCCGGAAGAGATAGCCCGGATTGTTGTTGAGGCTTTACAGAAGGTCGAGAATGACGCAGACAGGGCCAATGTTATGAACGAAATAACATCGGTGAAGCTTTCTAGTAAAGACAGGGAGTTACAGCCCTTTTTTCGAAGAAATGGCACTGCCAGAGAAATAGTTTTTAGTGATAAAGGCAAAACGTTTAAAATAACAGCAACAGAGGTATGAGATGCCTATTCCTGGATTTGTAGCGGCGGCGTTAAAGTTTGGTCCCCCAGCATTGGCTTTGGGCAAAGAGCTTTTTAGTGGCAAGGGTGATTTGGGAGAAATTGCAAAAACCGGGTTTGCTCCCGGCGAGCTTGATTCTATGATTAGATTGATTAATCAGCAATTTGGTGCTCGTCAGAGGTCGGGACAGGCGTTAACAAGACAATCAACGGCGGGTGCGCCAAGGTCTACGCAGAGGGCTGCCGCAGCGCAAGAACAGGACCAGGGGTTAGCTGCACTCCTGCAAGCGATTACACAAATCCAGACGCTTGGCGCGCAGCGCAGGTTTGGGGCTGCCTCTCAACTTGCGTCTATAGCACAAAGAAACAGAGAGGGATTAATTCAGAACTTGAGCAATCTTGGCTTTTCTCAAGGATTTGGTTCTTTGCAGAAACTACCGGATCAATTCAATGATTTGCAAGACGCTGTTAGTTCTTTATTCAATCAAGGCCAAATTCCCGGTGGCACCGAAGTTCTTGATAGGTTTTCATCTCCTAATTTGAGGAATACGGCATAATGGCTGTCGGAGATTTCATAAATGCTGGAGTCGCGCTTGCGGCGGGAGTTCAGAGGGGGCGCGCTCAAAAGCAAGAACAACTTGAGGCGCGAGCGTTGCTTGACAAGCAAAGTCGTGCTGAAGCCGAAAGACAGAGGCAAGACTTTGTAGTAAGCACTCTTACTGATGTTTCGGATACTCTTGCAGCACAAGGTCAGGCTTTCGATTTTACCGATTTGGCTCAAAGAATCGATGAAGCATCACGCACTGGTCAATTTGGACGTTCTTTGGCTGGACTGGAGACGGTTGAAAGCCCAGAACGTACATTGAGAAAGGGTTTGCTGCAAGCTCAAACACAAAAGGCACAAGCTGCAACAATAGCAGAGTTAACGCCTAAGCCGCCCGAACCTATAAAGCCTGGCACACAACTTCAGTTCTTAAAAGAAGCAAATGAGATAAAAAAACCATTCAATCAAATTCAAGAGCAGTTCACTACAATGGACGTTGCCTTGAGAAACGCTATAGGTGGCGGAACCAGGCTTGCCACTGATGATGCTATTATTCAAACGTTCTTGAAGATAATTGATCCGACATCTGTTGTACGTGAAGGTGAGTTTGACAGGTTGCGTGGTGGAGCTGCTTTGGTGGACAGAGCCAAGGCCATGATTCAAAGAGTCGGCAAGGGTGGTCAGTTGCCAATCGATGTTTTAGATGGCATTAGAAAGCTTGGATTTGAAATGGTTCAAGCCAAAAGAGAAATCATAAACAACAGATTGAATGAATTTAGAAATTTATCGCAAGCTTCTGGTCTTGACCCTAATCTTGTGGCTCCGTCAATCCCCGAATTCATAGACCCTAGTCCGGTAATTCCAAGGTCTACCGGTCGTTCTGTTGGTGATGATGCCATCACAGAACATATAAAAAGCTTAGAATTAAGCGGAGAATTGCCGAATTTCGGACAATCGGAATCTTTTCTGTCTCCGCTAGTTCAACTTGGACAACGAAAATTGGGACAGAGAGAAAGGGTCGGACAGGACACTTTAGGTGGGATTGGCTCAAGATGAGCGATTTCTTGACAAAAGATAAGCAGCGCGAACTGTTGGCTGGTTTGCCAGAGGGCGCAGACAAAACAAGATTTATATCCACCTTAGTCGACAGGGGTTTTGAGCTTGAAGGCTTGAACGCTGAATTCGATTTCGGTGAAGCTGCCGGTAATATCATACCAAGCGCAGTTGAGGTAGGCAAGAACATATATGCTGCAATAACCAGTCCAATACAAACCGCAAAAGCAATCGGCACTATCGGTAAAGGTGGATTGCAAAAACTTGTTCCTGGTGAGCAGGACGCAGAAAAAGCTTTTGATTCGATGGTGGGGTTCTTTGTCGATAGGTTTGGTGGTAAGGACAAACTGCTAAACACAATCGAAAAAGACCCCGCAGGATTTTTATTAGACATCTCAACCGTAATTGGTGGTGCTGGTGGAGCTGTTAGCGTGGGAACAAAAGGAACCAGACTAGCGAAGATCGGGAAAACGGCAAGGGGGTTTTCCCGCGCCATTGACCCAACGACGGCAATACCGGCGGTTGTTAGAAAGTCTGCTGAAAAATTCAATGCCGTTTCAAGGATAAACCAACATGCTTTCGAGTTGATGGAAAATTCTTTACAGATAAATCAAGCGCAGGCCGCCAAGCTTGCGAGGAAGACCTTTGGCAAATCTCCGGGACAGGTAGCAGCGGAATTCGGAATAAAGGGCACACCAGAGCAAATGGCGGAGCAGGCTCAAACTCTTGCTAATATGTCCAAAGCTGCCGTTGATGAGGGTCTGGCTCGTGTCGAGGGAACGTTTAATCATTCTTCGGTAACCAAGACATTGAAGGTATTAGAGGATGGTATTGGCACCCCGTTAAGTGATGAGTTTTTAAAGGTTAAGGACAGGATTTCTGAATTTCTTGGTAAGGTCGAAGGGAAAACCGAGACAAGGCTTATTGACAAAATTGTCAAAGAACCCTCTAAGGTCTTGGGGGTTAGCGGCCAAAGATTGGTAACTACAAAGAAAGTAAAAGTGCCTCAGAAAGTAAAGCGGCCACCAGAGGGTTTGACCTTATCTGAGATAAATGAAGTCAAAAGAATGCTTGATACTATTGACAGTCCCTTTGGGAAGTCAATGGATATTTCTGGAATCGGAACCGTTGACTTTGTTAAGTCCGGTCTTGCAAACAAAGATGTTGCCAACCTAAGAGCGGGGGTGCAAAAGTTCATAGAACAGGAAGCCGGGAAAGCTGGTTTTAAAAATCTGAACGAAATAAACAAAAGAACCATTTTCGGGACAGAGCTGAATAAGCTTCTCAGAGATTCAACATTGAGCTTAAAGGGGAAAAAGGGGTTGATGCAAGAAACATTGTTTCTTCTTGGGATAGGTGGTTCGATAGTTTCTGCCAGGCTCGACGTTCTGGCAGCAACATTTGGAGTTGTACTCGCGAAGCGAAAAGTTCTTTCTCCTCAGTTCAGAAGCGCAATGGCTAATCGACTACTTGCTTTTACTGACAGTCAACTAAATGATGTTGTCCGTTCATTGCAAACTGGCAAAGTGACGCCAAGAGCAAGGGGTCTGGTAAGACAGGCTTTTGCCGATGTACGACAATTGTTTCCTGAACATATAAAACTATCTACACAGGCAAAAGGCGCAAGATTGGCCGGGATAGTCCAACAAAGACAAGAAGGAGTTCAATGATGAAGGTATTAGTCACATTTTTTCTGTTGTTGATTCATATCAACGGCTATTCGCAAGTGCTGATAACAAAAGCAATTAAACCCAGCACTGCTGGACCGGATACGATTCAATTTGAGACGAAGGCTGCAACTTCGGCTTGGTCTATAACAGGAACAGCGCTTGATACGTCTCAGGTTTTGCAAATTCATACCGGGAATATTACGGTTGGTGGAAAGCTGACCGATGCGGCAACGGATTCTGCTGCCTGGATCGTCAGGTTGTACGCGGCAGACGGTCAGAGCGGCAATTCGTTTTCTACATTTGCTTTTATAGACAGCACGATATTTACTGGTGAGACACAGCAAACACCGTGGGTGTATACGGCAGCCAACACTAGTAGGCCCAACTACCCATATTATTACTTTACCGTTCAGGGTACAGCGGCCAACAAAACGGCTGCTGCGGTAACTGGCGAGCTAAAAGTAACATATTCGAAGGTTTTTAGATGAAGCTCCTCAGCTTTCTTTGCCTGCTGGTGACTGTGCAGGTGTTTGCACAGTCTGGTAGATATCCTACAGATCCAAGTGGGAACGTTTATCTGTGGAACAAAGCCACGGACGATACTCTATCTTTCTCGATTGGCACATTCGGACATCAGGTTGCAGATACAACCACCTTAAAGCTCGCGACTGCCGACAGTCTTGGTGAAACTCGATATCTTAAAGGCTTGAGTTCGACAAACACACTCGGTGGCGGATGGTTCTCATATCAAGATTCGCTTCACGCAATTAATGACCCGGAATACGGTTCTATTTCTTTTGCAAGTCCCACAGCAGGGAAGCACTGGATCCGCACTGCGTGGCTTGATAAAAGAGGAGTGAGAACCTTTGAGTGGTTTGGGGCTATCGGAGATTCGGCTACTCTAGATTCTGCCGCATTACAGAATTGTGCTGATGTTGGAACGGGAAAAATTGTTGGAAGGGCTGGAGCGACTTATAGGCTTGGTAAAGTAGGAATGTGGATTGTAGCTCACAACGTCACTATTGATTTAAACGGTTCAACGCTTTATTACAACACTCAGGATACCACCGGCGCGCACTTTACCGCCGGGTTGTTTGACCTGAGTGCCATAAACTTTGGTGGCAACACCACAATCACAGACCAGGATTTGTTCTGGCGTAATGCTATTGTTGAGAATGGCAGCATTATTTCTAACGGAGACAGTGCGGGCGTTGTTGGAGACCCGGCCTACTATGATACATTAAATGCTGCGCCGGTAGCCTACGACCGCAGACGGAACGTACAGGTAAATAGTGGTGCGGCTATTCATGCACACTCTGTTAGAAATTTGATTGTCCGCAACATGTACTTCAGGTGGGTTGGGAGAGCCATTGACGTAGAAAATAGAATCACCGGGCCGACTGATTTGGATGTTGGTCAGGTTCACTTCGAGAATAGTTTTGTACAAGACTGGGGTTCTGTTGCGGTTATTGCTCCTGCGTTCAGCAATATTATAGGCGTTACCTTTGACAATAGAGATGCACCGTCTTTGAGCCAAGCGGACATTTCTGCTGACAAAGGCTCAAGCCATGGCATTTACTTTACCGGGTCTAAGGGCGGAAACTCTGTAATTGGGTGCAAGTTTTTTGGTGTACGTACTCACGCAATTCAATGGTTTAGCGGCGGTGATGGTGGTTTCGAGAATATTATAAGCGCTAGCCAATTTGTGGAGTGCCATAAGCCTTTGACTTTCTCCGGGAGCGATAGCAAGAACTTCCAACGCATTCTTTTCTCTGAGAGCACCGTCCGGGATTGTGGAACCATTGATATGTCCGGGCCCAACAAGTTTGACTTACACATGAATGATGTTCATTTCTCCGGGCGCGACCCTCATGGGGCCGGAGTGGATTCACTTGCGCCAAACGAACCGCACTTTTCAATTACCGCTGGGTCCGTTACTGTCAATGATTCTGAGTTCAGGAATTCTGGGGATGATGGTAGTGCTGCATCGATTCTGATAAACACCGACCCGGACATTTCTTATGTCGGAGTATTCAATTCGCTGTTTGCTGATTCAGTAAATTCTACAATCGGTACAATGAGCTTTAAGATTGCTAAGGATACGGACGTTCAAACCATAATAGATCTTCAGGGGAATACATCATTTCATAACCAGTTTATAGTGGCCGGCGCCGCTGACAGCGTAGTGGAGAACTTGACTTTAAGTGGAAACAATATCCATGCTGTGGCTAGTCAGATAAGCGTTCAGCTCCCGGCCGGCTATAAAGCTGTAGAAAATAAATTTCACATGAAACTGAATTCCAACGCCTTTTTTATCCAGTCCAATAGTGGTGGTGGAAAGCTGACTTGGTTAGACGGCAACCATATGTACGGAGACGGGGCTAATGCGTATGTCGTCTTGAATTCGCTGGCCAACGGTGATGCCAATTCAATCTATTATCGCGGCGGAGTATTAACTGGCACGTTTTCGTTCAATGCCGGGACAACTTTGTTGAGGAAATCCTACGAGTCAGATGATGAGTTTGTGACGGATTCGTTACACGTAACAGATAGATTCACGCTCTACAATGCAGAGTTTGACACAGCAGGCATTGCAAATAATTCCCGGTTGAACTATAACTCTGCTACGGGTAATTGGGAGATGGGTGTTGATGCGGGTGGCGCAGGTTCTGGAACCATGAATACCGTCAAGGAAGGCGGCGTTCAAGTCGGAGGTAATGATATAGTCACGATAGACTTTGGGGCCGGATTTGATGTTGCAGAAAGCCCGGATACGGAGACGAACATAACGCTTGACCTGACAGAGAAGCAAGTAAACCTTACAACAGAAGTAACCGGGAGTTTGCCGGACGCGAACGTTGATAACAACATAACGATTGACCTTGCGGCTACGGCGACGGCCCTTGCTGCGAATGGGGCCAACGCAGGTGCAGGAAACGCCATACTTGGAGTTGATGCCTCCGGGGCCGCAGAAGGAGCTTTTGATGTCTGGACTGAAGCAGAAAATACGTCTGCGGCCTATTTGCCCAAGTCTGAATATGCTGACTCTTTGAGAAATAGGTTTATCTTTGGCCCAGAAGATGCAAACCCTGCTGCTGGCGACACTCTGTTAATGAGAAAAGCTGGGGTGTTGACACGAATTGATATTGGGGATTTGCCTGGTGGAGCAGCTGGCGACTCCTCATTCGTAACCTTGCAAGCAGATACGCTAAACGAATTCAACAACAGCAACATTGTTGTGAATGCAGATGTGAAGCTCGATTGCACCTTCGTGCACCAGAACAAGGTTGATGCAACTACGAGTTTTCAGGTTTTGGATGCAGATGGCGGAACGCCTGTTCTAAACATAGATACAGTCAATGAGAGGGTGGGGATTGGGACGGCGGCGCCGACAAAGAAACTTGATTTAGTGGGTGATGTATTAGTAACAAGTACCAGTGATAGTGATGGTGCAATCAGGTTTAATGTAGCTGAAAGTGGGTTTGATGTTCCTGTATATTTTGAAAACGCTACTTCAGGCACTGGTATGGCAATCGGGATTATTGCGGCAGGAGCTTCTGATTATGCCGAATTTATCTTACGTCAAATTAATAGCGCTGGTGAGGGATTTAACGTTGGTATTCTTGGCGCAAATGCTGATTTAGCTTTTACGGCTCGGTCTGGTTCAAATAATGAACGAATGAGAGTAACAAACGCTGGCAACGTCGGCATCGGCACCACTACCCCGGACGGACTTCTAAACGTAGAATCCCTAACAGCCAACGCAGAAATCTACAACACCGCAGACGCAGCATCCATCTCAGCTCTGTACTTGGGCGACGAAAACGACAACAACATAGGTGGCTTGAAGTATCATCATGTTGGCGACAGTCTTGAGGTGTTGGCGAACAATGCCGTGGCTATGACTGTGTTGAGTGATGGGAAGGTGGGTCTTGACACACCGAGTCCAGTAGAAAAGCTCCACATAGACGAAGCCGCCGGAACCGACGGAACTGGCAGATGGTTTGCAAACGCTTCCGTAAGCACGACAGATGGTGCAGCTACTACTATTTACACGCTTGCCACAACCACCGATAGAGCATACAGATTGGTTGCGAATGTCGTCGGAGCCCAGGATGACGGTTCGAACACAATGGCAACATCCTGGTCGTTCGTACTGAAGAACGTAGCCGGAACCGTAACAGAGCAGCAGGACGCAGTTATCGGAACAGAATTTGACGACTCTGCCGGCGCCTCAATTTCCGGAGCTCCATCCGGAACAAATTATCTAATCCAGGTCACTGGCATAGCATTAGAAAATTGGAACTGGGAATTATCCGTAGATGCCACGATCGTTGCACATTAAAGGAGTGGTTATGAAATATCTATTTGTATTGATAAGTCTGGTTTGTTGTTGCTCAGCTTTTGGTCAAGCGGATAGCGTTGCTGTTCAGAACGGGAACGACCAGTTTGGAATAAAAAACGAGACCTTGCCGGATTCATTGATAGTGTCAGTGTTTGATGCTTTGGGGAATCCCGTGAACGGTCAAGTTGTTCAGTTTCTTATTTCGTCAAAGCCCGCTGGTGCTACGGGGCAGAGCTTAAGTACTTCCTCGGATGTATCTGACGTAACCGGCAAGGCTGGAACTCTGTTGACGCTTGGAAACAAATTCGGAACATATCAAGTCAAGGCTGGAATTGTTGGCATTGATACCGCAACATTTTCTTTCAGCGCACTAAGTCTCAAAACTACTATCTTGAGAATCCAGCGAGAGCTTGAGGACTTGATTAACGAAAACATTAAGTTGATAGTTGCTCACGAAGCTGGAATCACTCGGCAATTTACCACGAGGTCAGGTCAACGCATTAGTTTTAATGCGTCTCCTGATGCAGCAACCAAATTGACTATTCGTGCTATATTGAAAAACAACTATAGTGCAATGAGTGCAAAGTCTATTCGCATTGAAAACATGATACCATGATTAGGTGATACAATGAAAAAGATATTTCTATTCTTGATACTGATTGTGCCTGTTACTGCATTTGGTCAGTGGGGTCAAAACGACGGCGGTGTCACCGGCCTAACCTCAGACGGTTCAACCATATCCGCAAGCCTGCCATTTACATCTACGTCTCAGTTCTCGCTTGCCC
>JAJFJH010000299.1 GCA_021774155.1 Nitrosomonas sp. | reverse complement strand
ATTAGCCTGAATTTAAAGACAGTCGCTACTCTGCTAGTTCTTATTTCCTAGTCCAGTATATAGCAAAAGTTCATCAATTATGGGTGGCAAATCTATTTCCGACTGTTTTTTCACTTCTCGTTTCTTAATCGATTTACGAATGTAAAAAGCAGTAACGTGTATTTGTTTGTTTCTTAAGGCCTTGTTTAATTGTAGTAAGTCACGGTATTCAATATTTGCTTGTTCAAGCGGCACAGAGATATCAAGTCGTGAGTTGGAAAGGTCATAATCGATAGTGAAAGGAGTATGCTTATATGTACCGATCACAATTTCACCGGTTATTTCATACCGATTGTCACCATTCACAAGTACTCTCTGTATTGCTAACTCGTCATGCCTTTTGAATCTGATTATTTGAAAAATGCGATATTGGGCAAAAAAATGGCAAAAGAAGACCATCATTAGGAGAACATGAAGTGTGAGACATAGTAAAATGCCACCCAAGATTGTGTGAGCGAAAAACGTTAAGAAAGTGTATTCCCAACCCTTGTCCCATATAGCGTAAACTAGGAAAACGGCACTCAAGATTGTCGTCGTTCCAAAAATGTACGGTGCGAAATTTAGTAACTTTCTGTGGTTCAGTTCGAAGAAGCGGCCAATGCTGAAAATGTATGAGAACATATACTTGTCATCTACATCCAAATTTGTGCCTGCATAGCAGACCAAGTTGAGCCAATCGTCAGAGTCACGTTTATGTTTGGATTGCGCACAGTTTCGGTAGGAACTGTCCTTGTCATCGAAAGGAATCTTCTGGTTATTAACCCTTCGCCTATGGGGATACAACCTGTCATTCATTTATTCCTCGATGATTGCTATAAGAAATGAGGATGAGCTGTCAAATCACCCGCGAGCGAGGATAACACAACCAACTTCCTTAAGAATACATCTGACTGTTCCACAGTCCACAGGCTTCAGTGGTCGTGATCGACGGGATCAGTTGCTGCCCTCACGGCAGCGGCCAAGACCGGATTGTCTGCAAATAGGTCAAGGGTCCCCATCGTCCTCTCCATCACCCGAGCACGCATGTTCCCAATCCTCCTGAGTTGCGGAATAACACGGGTTGTGACGATCTCAGCAAAGTTGAGCAGGTCCTTGGTGGCGCTCGCGATCTTGTAACCGCTAGTGTTGCTCACGATCAGAATACCTTTGTCTCGCAGTGGACTCACCACTGCAGTACGCAGGGTTTCTCTGCTGAGTTCTACTCCACTTGCCTCATAAAGGACTGAGATGATGTCTTTTGCACCTACGAAATCTTCACTATCGGCCTCCAGTCTGAAGAGCAAATACTCCAGTAGTTCAACGCCAAAATCGAGTTGTTCGTTACCAGCATGATAGGCCTCCTCAAGGTATTGAAGCGTCGAGGATATGCTTAGCCTTCTCACCTCTTCCTCTCTTTCTTTACCTGTTTTTTGGGACTCTGCGAAACCCCGATAGCGCGGCGGCCAATGCCTCAACGAGAGTATGTGACCTCGTAACAGACACAGTAGCTCATTTGACTGAGGCGTTTGGCGCTTTGGATCAAGAACACGAGCCAATGACCCGGCTATGAAGTCGGCAATCTGTATCGCAGGCTCTTCAGTGCTGGACCGAAACTCCATCTTCTGTTCTGAGAAGAGATCCTGTTGAGAGTGTCGCTCCCGCTGGTAGTTCTGAAAACTCAGCATAAAGGTATGGCGTCCATGCTCGTCAGCCAGCGCTAACAGGTGTGGGTGCGCAGCAAATAGGTTTCTGTAGAACAGCCCATGAGTGAACTTGACGAACGGTTGGCGGTAGATCAGGCCACCGGTCTTCCTTAGGCGAGTCTTGTCTACAGAGAATGCATGGATCTTGAATTCGAATTCGAGAAGAGTTTTGAGGATGTTA
The DNA here is from genome assembly GCA_021774155.1 of Nitrosomonas sp. Taxonomy (GTDB): domain Bacteria; phylum Pseudomonadota; class Gammaproteobacteria; order Burkholderiales; family Nitrosomonadaceae; genus Nitrosomonas. The sequence continues at coordinate 1,524 of JAJFJH010000299.1, read as the reverse complement.
ATCCGGCGTCGATGTTTTCCCCCGACTGATGAAGACTTGATTTCTCCGCCGCTGAAGAACCTCTGTTGTACGCGCAGAACATGCTCGTCAAGGGAGCCATGGTCCTCTGCATTGATTACAACAGCAACGATAATATACCGAGCGGATACCCCTTTCTTTTCGGTGTTAAGGTTCGGGTCGCCGTATTCATCAATAAAGGCCATCCTATCAGCCGCTTTCATCAGTCTCGATCTCCAATAGCTCGATCTCTTGAAAGGGCAGAGAAGGGAAACGGCTTGGCCAAAAAACAATGAAGGAAAGCTTCGATTTGCAGGTCCCTCTTTCGTCAACACAACGCCAATTAGGAACAAGAAGTGATTAGAAAGATAAAAGACTCCGCTATGGGAAGCAATGAAAACTTTCTTGCAGGTGGCAGCTGGACGTACTCTTTAGCAAGAACCAGGTTTCAGAACGTCATCCCGGCCTCCACAAACAAACGGCCCGCCTTCTGGTTCTCTCCAAAGAACCGTCGGTAGCCAAGCCGGCTGAACAAGCGCCGGTTAATCCGGAAAGTCCCATCGCCTTCGAGCCAGTTGTTGCGCGTCTCGCGATTGCCGGTCTGGTAAATGTAGCTGCCCCCCGCCAAACTCATGCCAAGTCCGCGCAGCGGGCTGAATCTCAAACTCAGGCTTGGCCGGTAAGCCTGGGTGAACATCGTGTTGAAATAGGACAAACGGGCGTTGAGCGTCGCCGTGCTGTTCAGGATGCGCTGCACACTCAACCCGGTTGCAAACGAGGTCGTATTTTTGACATCTCCTCCCCGGAAACGAATGCCAAACGTACCGGACCACCGAATACGACCCGGAAAACGCAAAACAACTCCGGTCCGTACGCCCTTGCGCGTGTCTTCGTCAAACAGGCTGTCCGGGATAGAGCGCGTCTCAAAGATGCGCACATTCTTGCGCGCGTCATAAGACAGGCTGAACGAAATAGCTCGCGCCGGTTGTAAGTTTGCGCTCAGAAAGAAATTGCTGAGTTGAGCGCTGCTCCGGCCCGCGTCGTTTTTCCAACCACGGTTCAAGTCTACTTCAATCGTTTGGTAGGCGGAAAAGGTTGCGCCGTGCGAAAAGGTGTTCTGCAGATAAACAAACTCTCTGCTGACTTCACCTTTGTTGTATCTACCCGAGAAAGCCACCGTGCTTGCAAAGCGGCATTTACCGTACTCACCCTGCTCGTAATTGAGGAACAAGCCCAACTTCTGCTCCGCTGTTTGCAGGCCGGACGTGCGCAGACTTGGTTGCGTACCACCGGCCACCCCAAGCCGCCAGGCCGGCGCGACTTTGTAGGAAAAAAGCGCGCCGTCGATGTATCCCAGACCGCGAATACGATTGGACGCCACCCGACCGATCCCGAATTCAACATTGCTGTTCTTCGCGCTGGAAACCAGGCCGAATTCATAAACATTGTGCCGCCACTCGTCAGCGGAAATCACGCTGCTGACATTGTCCCGGCTGAATGAGCGCGAACGCCAGCGCACTTTCAGAG